>DATFOP010000116.1:0-6981 GCA_035265505.1 Propionibacteriaceae bacterium
AGCTTGTTTGCGGCGCGCGAGCTCCGCCTTCCCCGTCGCCTCACGCCGTTGCGACGCTGCCACGATCAGATCACGTTCAAAGGTCGCAGCTTCGATCTCCAGCGGTCCGAGGAGACCGCCCACATCGCCGCCGCGGCCGGCTTTGTCCGCAATCTCCCTCAGCCGCCGAGCCATCCGCGACTGCCGTTCGGCCGCCACTTGCTGGGCCGATCCGGCCGGCTCGAGGTCAATCTGCTCCCGGATCCGCTCCATCTGGGCGCGCAACCGGCGGATCTGCTCGGTGGTGGCCGCGCCGCTGGGGTCGAGACCCAACCGAACCCGGAGCTGCGACAGCAAAGCATCAGAGAGCCGGCACGCTTCAGGCAGGGAAACCGCCAGACCTGGAGCGGCGCCCAGGCCTGGCTGGCTCGGAAGGTTGAGCCGCCCTTCGCCTGTCCGTGCCAGCAGGCTTGGATTGATCGTGGCGTCCAGCCGTCCCCAGATCAGTGTGGCCATCCGCTCACGTTCCGCAACGCCAGCGCGTCCTGAGTTCCAGGTCGCGGCCAGCAGCTCGTACCGGTCGGACACGGCCTTCCACAACGCCATGGACAGCGCGATGTCCCCGGTCAGCTGGGCCCCGTCACGAGCGCCGAGCGCCGCCTGATCAAGCTCGTCAAGTTCGCGCTTGCGCTCGTCACGCCAGTGACCGAGGGCGTCTAGGTAGACCATCGCCTCTTGGGTTTCCAGGGGCATGCCCAGACGGCCAGGGGCGGCAGGTGCGCTGGCCCGCCCGGACGTCGCCGGTCCGGTCACACTCACGATTCCCTGCCGTAAACGGCCTTGGGCGGGTCGGGTGCTGGCCCAAGCGGGGCCCTGAGCCAGCGGTTGTAGATGTCGGTCCAGTCCCCGTTCGAGCGCAACTGTGCCAACCGGGCATTGACGAACCGGACGAAATCGACATTCTTGGCCGGGATACCAAGCCCGTAGGGCTCCGCGGTGAAGGCCTTTTGATCCGGCACCACCGCGTACGGGTCCTGTGCGGCCAAACCGGCCAGCACGGTGTCGTCTCCGGTGATCGCGGCCACCTCTGCCTGCTGGAAGAGCACCAAGCATCCCGTGTGGCTGTCGGCGCCAACCGGGATGGCCTTGGGCGCCAACCTCATCAGGTTGTCCATGCTCGAGGTGCCCCGAGGAGCGCACACCTTCTGACCGCCGAGGTCGCTGAGCGAATTCGCCTTGGAGCCTTTGCGGACCAGAATCTTCTGGCCGGACCGGTAATACTCCGTGGAGAAGGCGATCTGCTTCCAGCGCTCGCAGTTGATCGTCATGTTGCGGGCCACGATGTCCACGTCGCCATCCTGCAGGGCGGGGATCCGCTGCGCAGCGGTGATCACCTTGAGCTGGTAGGCGTTCTCGTCGCCGAAGATCGCCTGGGCAACGGCCTTCACCATGTCAATGTCGAAGCCCTCGATCTTGCCGGTCAGCGGGTTGCGTGCCGCAAGCAGGTAGGTGTCTGCCGATACGCCCGCGACCAGCCGCCCGCGGTCTTGGATCTTGCGCATGGTCGATCCCTTAGGCATGTCACCAGCCTTGGGCAGTGCACCGCTTGGCTGGTACGAAGCCAGTGCGTTGTCACATCTCGCAGGAGCATTGCCGGAGCTGGGCGTCGTGGGTGAGCTGCTGGGCGGCGCGGGCAGCGGGGTGGCTTCGTACCGAAACACTGAGCAGCCGGAGAGCAGGCCGAGCAACACCAGACCCAGAACGAGGGCCAACGGGCGGATATGGGTCCTCACCGGTACTCCCGCAACCGCTCCGCTACGCCGCGCCGACCCAGCACGGCAGCAGCGATACCCGCGACGAAGATCAACACCGCACCGATGACGAGGCCGATTCGCGGTCCACGCAACCCGTCCCTGGTCAAGCTAGCCATCTCGTCAATGAAGGTCGTGGCGGATGTGTCGAACGCGCTGAATCGGGCGTTCGCCGAGTCCTTGCCCGATCCCGTCGCTCGAGACACTGCCTGCTCCCACTTTCCGCTGTCGTCCAGCTCACGAATTTCCGTATGAACCTTTGCGTAGTCCTGCCATAGCTGGCCGAGCTCGGGATTCTGGGCCCGGTCGAGGTTCGCCTGAACTTGGCCAGCCGAACTCTGCCACGCTTGCTCGAAGGCCGCGCCAGAGCCTCGCGCGATCAAGGTCAGACTCTCATTCGACTTGGCATTGTTCGCCTCGATGCGAGCCTGCGAGACCAGGGTCAGCCGGGTGAAGGGGCCGGACTGCAATTCCGAGATCCCGCCGCTGGTGGTCGCCAGCCCGATCGTTCCGCCGACAAGGGTCGCCAGCACGACGGCGGCAGCGGCCAGCAGCCCTGTGTTCACCCAACGCTTGAAGGTGCGCGCCTGCCAGACCAAAGCCAGGACCAAACCCGCGAGCAGCAGAACTCCGAGGATCGCGAAGACCACTGCGGGGGCTT
Source organism: Propionibacteriaceae bacterium (assembly GCA_035265505.1). Classification (GTDB taxonomy): domain Bacteria; phylum Actinomycetota; class Actinomycetes; order Propionibacteriales; family Propionibacteriaceae; genus Microlunatus. The sequence continues at coordinate 2,452 of DATFOP010000116.1, forward strand.
GCACGTCCATGGCGTTGTTGGCTCGGGTGGTGTTCGCCTCGACCAGATTTGTCAAGATCGGTAAGGCAACGGTGCGGAGCTCCGCGCTCGCGATCCGCAAATACTGGGCGCCCACCGGTAGACCCTGCCGATTGTTCGCCCGCGCTTGTTCGACCGTGCCGGCGTAGCTGACGACCTCGTCATTGAGCGCGGACAACGCCGCTCCGTCGGCCGACTGGGCGCGCGCGGCCTCAGCAATCAGGGCACTGGCTTCGTCGATAGCCTGCTCGTACGTTGCTTGCTGAGCGGGCGGCGCAAGGCCGCCGACCAAGAAAGCGTTGGAGGCCGTGGCGTCGGCCGTCAGCAGGTCGGTCTGAATCTTCTGCACCCGGATCAGCTGCGCGGTGTTGGCTTCGGCTCGATTCAGCGAGAAGGCGACATAGCTGAAGATCAGTGCGCCGAAGACAGCGAAGATCAGGCTGGCAAGGATGACGCCGCTGCTGAGCAGTCGCAGGCGCTGTGGGGTGCTTCGGCGGCGTTGTCGGGCAGGTGCAGTCGAAGCAGCTGGCACGGCCGCCGCAGCTGAGGGAGGCGCGGTGCCGACGGCGGCTGGTGACGGTGGGGTAGCGGTCGACACGGCGCCAGGCGGTGGAGTCGGCTGGCTCATGCTGTCTCCTCGTCAGCTGCTTGCTCGTCCTGTTCGGAGTTTCCGGCGGCGGGCGTAGCCGTTTTCCTGCCTGACGCGTGATCAACCGACGCCGCGTTTTGATCATCGTTCGAGACTGACACCGGATCCTGCTCGAGCAAGGGAATCGTTGCTTCACCTTGATCATCGGGAGCAGACTCGTGCTCGTCGAGGTCGCTTGCGATCAGCTCACGTAGCTGCTGGACGGTCGGCTCCAGGACGTCTCGCAGACGCCAGGCGTGCCGACCGATTGCCGCTTCGAGCAGATTGCGCGCGAATCGCCCGTTCCCGAATATCGGCCCGCGCGGCGTGCTGCTCAAGATCATTTGGTAGCGGCGAAGGCACTGCTCGGTGACATCGTAGTCGGCCGCCTTCGCCATCCCGAGGAAGATCTCGACCAACTCGTCGTCGGAATAGTCGTCGAATTCGATGGTGGTCCGGAAGCGGCTCGATAGGCCGGGGTTCTGGGCGATGAAGATCGCCATCGGATCCGGATACCCCGCCACGATCAACACGAGGTCGTCGCGGCGGTCCTCCATCTCCTTGACCAGCGTGTCCACTGCCTCCGTGCCGTACTGATCACCCGCCAAGCTGTAGGCCTCATCGATGAACAACACGCCGCCGGCGGCGGAGGCGACCACCTCGGCGGTCTTGATCGCGGTTTGCCCCAGATATCCCGCCACCAGTTCGGATCGATCCACCTCCACCAGCTGACCCTTCGACAGGAAGCCCAGCGCGCGGTAGATGCCACCAACGAGACGGGCCACCGTGGTCTTGCCAGTCCCTGGGTTGCCCACGAATACAAGGTGCCGAGTGATCGTGGGCGACTTCAGCCCAGCCTTTTGGCGCAGGCCTTCGACCCGCAGCACGGCGACCTGGCGGTGGACCTCGGCCTTGACGTCCCGCAGGCCGATCAGGGCATCGAGCTCGGCGAGCAGCTCTTCCAGCGTCTTCGGCTTTTCGGTTGCCTCCAGCCCCTGATCCGGTTCGCCGGCCTGATCGACGGCCGCTGAGACGCCGTCTGAGCCCGTCGGGCTCGGAGCACTGTCCGTTGACAACGGTTTTCCGCCCCGTCGATCAGCAGGCTCAGCATGCGTTGCGCCGAAACCAGGGAAGGCCCCGGGGGTCTGCGGATCGATATTGCTCAGATCAAAATCACCGGATCCTTCGACCCACTCGGGGCGCGCTGCGCTGGAATCGGGCGCGGCTACGGCGGCAAGTTGGGCTGCGGCGGCCATCGCTGCGTTGCCGGCAGTACGAGGCGTGGGCTCACCGAGTTGCTGAGCCGCAAGACTGACCTCAGCCAAGGCTTCGGCGTACGTCTTGGCCTTAGCTGACCCGTCCAGGACCAATTGATTGAGCAACACAGTGGGGGCGGCTCGCCAGCGGCGGCCCCGGTGAGCGGCGTCGAAGAAAGCTTGCGCTTCGGTATGTCCCGTCTGCTGGCCCCAGGCCGCATATGCCTGACTGGCCGATTCCGCCACCGCAGCCGCGAGCGCCTCGCCTTCCCGAGCGGCGGCATGTGCGTCGACCCCAGCCGCGGTGGCGGCTGCGCGAAGCGATTCCAGGGCCTGCGCGACGCTGGGTGCCGGAGGCCGCGTCGGGCCGGTCACCAGAACTGACTCACGGCAGGTCCAGATTGCTGCGTGGCTGCGGCGCCGGCTGATCACCGAGATTCAACATTCCTCCCGTTGACGCCTGGCCGAACTTCTCCTGAAGGAAGCGGCCATGGGCGATCAAGGCATCGGCATCGACCCGTACCACGGCATCGAAGATTTCATCCATGGTGGCGCCGAGCAGGTCCAACTGGTCAATCAGCAGCATCAGCGACGTCTTGCCGTTCTCGATCGGCCGAGAGTCCGCCCACTGCCGCGGCAGCCTGGTATAGCCACGGATCGCCTCCGGTAGATAGTCGGTGGCCGTGGCCATGACCGAGTACGCGTCCGGGCTGCCCAGCCCTAGATTCCGCAGCCGGGGAAGGGTTTGACGGACCGTTTCGGCCACTCGCTTGACCCGCGACGAGACCGGCGCGGGCACCGCACCGCCCCCGACCATGGCCACTACGTGCTCCAATGCGCGAATGATGTCGGCTTCGGTCGGCGGCGCCGGGACAGATAGCGCCGGCGCTGGAGTGGGGGTTGGGGCATCGGGCCGACCGGTCAGCCTGCCGAACCACTCGCGGAACCCCATGGCAGCGGACGTGAATCGCGATCGGCGTCGTCAGCGAAGGCCGCCGCGGGCGCCATCGTCGAGGTCCAGCGCTCCCGAGGAGAGCTGCTGATCCTGGCGGCGGGCACGGTCCAGATACTCGCGTGACTTCACGACTTCACTTTCCAGTGTTCCGATCGTGGCGGCCATGGTGTCCAGCGCCTGCAGCTTGAAGTTGTCGATGGAATCCATCGTGGCGTAGATGTTCTGGAACGCGGCTTGGAGCTGGGGCAGGCCAATGGTGGCCGAGGCCGCCTGCTGCTGAATCTGCGCCGAATTGTCGCGAAGCATCTCCGAGGTCCGCTGGATCAGGTCAGAGGTGGTGGTGTTGAGAGCGGTGATCTGATCGAGAACGAGCTTCTGGTTGGCCAGTGCCTGGGCCACAATGACGGCGGTGCGCAGGGCTGAGATCGTGGTCGTCGAGGCGCGATCGACTCCCTTGATCAACTCCAGATTGTTCTTGATGATGATGTCGATCGCCAGATAGCTCTGGATAGACACGGCCAGCTGAGTGAGCAAGTCCTGGTGCTTCTGCCGGACGTAGAACAACACGTCTTGACTGAGCGAGCGGGCGCGCTCGGGATCGGAGAGCTCCAACTGCGAGATCGTCGCGGCCAGCTTGGCGTCTAGCCGCTCAGCCACGTAAATGTACTGGTTGAGCCGGCCCATGGTGGCCCACAGATTCTGCTTCTCCATGTTCAGCGCGACGTTGTCCCGAGTCAGCTCGTCCTGGCCGTTGCGGAGGGCGTGCAGAATCCCGTTGAGATGGCCCTGGGCCGATTCATACCGGCGGAAGTAGTCCACGATCTTGTCGCCGAAGGGAATCACGCCAAGGAACTTGCGACCGCCCGACGCCTGGCTCGGATCAAGCCCTTCGACCGTGCGCCGTAGCTCCATCAAGGTATTGCCCACCTTGGACCCGGAGGCGAGGGCGCCTTCCTTGATTGCTCGGACCGGCGTTTGCAGGAGCCGGTTGGATGTTTCCGCGGCTCGGCGGACGTCGGCGTCGCCCATCGTCCGGACGTTCGCGGCCTGCTGGGCGAACTCCGGTGAGCGAGTCTGCGCGGTCATCAGGACGGTGACAAAGCCGTCGACTTTGCTATCAAGAGCAGGGATGGTGTCCGGATCGACCTGCGGTGCCATTGCCGGCGCCTGGGTGGCGACTACCGGCCTTGGCGCCTCTGGAGCGGTGAGCGTCAAGGGATCGGAGTTTGGGGGTGCGAGCGGCGCGGCCGCTGCGGCGAACGACGTGGGCTCGGTCATCGATTTCCTCTCCGGCGCTGGCCCCTTTCGGGCGGCGGTTGCGCTCGGGCGCGTGCACTGGCTTGGGACCGGGACAAATCTACTCGACCTCGGTCTGACAGCTGGCTGCGTTGGCAGCCGGGAGTCATTCCGGCGGCGATATCTCGCCCGAACCGCGCGTGATCAAGCGGGACGGCACGATGATCGTCTGCGCCGCTCCCGTGTCTCCATCCAGTCGCGCGAACAGCCGTTCGGCGGCGATGGCGCCGAGCCGCGCCGGATCTTGGGCGATCACCGTGATCCCGGGCTTCAGCACGTCAGCTAGGACCAGATCGTCGAATCCGACCATGGCGACGCGCGATTGCAAGCCGAGCTGGTGCAGGGCACGGATCGCGCCGATAGTCACGAGGTTCTGT
>DATFOP010000117.1:0-4290 GCA_035265505.1 Propionibacteriaceae bacterium
TTGCCTGGGACATGTGCCAGGCGGACGACGGTGAGCTCTGGGTGGCGCGGCTGGAGGAGTATCTGCACGATCCGATGAGCCAGCCCGACATGGAGAAGTGGCAGACGAATCTGATCTTCAAACTGGCCGACGAGCGGTGAATCGGCGAACTCGGATCGCATCGATTCTGACGCCGCCCGAGTGGCGCTCGTTGATCGGCATGGCGGTCGTCATCGTCGCCCTGCATGTCGTCGGCTGGGGTGTCTTGGCGGGCATCGTGGCACCGCACTCCTTCGATATCGGGTCGGGCCAGGTCTTCGGCATCGGCTCGGGTTGACCGCTTACGCGCTGGGGATGCGGCATGCCTTCGATGCCGACCACATTGCCGCCATCGACAACACCTCCCGCAAGCTCATGTCGGATCACCAACGTCCGCTCTCTGTGGGCTTCTGGTTCTCGCTCGGGCATTCCTCGATCGTCTTTGTTCTGGTGGCCCTGCTAGCCCTGGGCGTGGGAGCACTCGCTGGCCAGATCAGCAGCGAGTCCTCGGCCCCCTGGCCTATCTGGCCAATCTCGAGATCAGTGCCGTGGGCCTCGTGGTGGCGCTGGGTTTCGTAGGCGTCTGGGCGCTTGCCTTGGCAGTGTGGCGGTTTGGGCGGATCGAGCAACGGTGGACGCCGACGACCTGCCGACTGATCAGCTCAGATTCACCTCATCCGCAGGAGCGACCAGGGCGTGCAGGCCGCGCAGCGCCATCGGATAGCCTGCCACGCCGAACCCGATCAGCACGCCGGCCGACACCGACGACAGATAGGAGTGGTGTCGGAATGGCTCTCGGGTATGCACGTTGGAGATGTGCAGCTCAACCACCAGAAGCCCGGACCCGGCCACCGCGTCGTGCAAGGCAATGCTGGTATGGGTGTAGGCACCGGCATTGATCACCGCACCGACGAGCCGGCCGTCTCGTTGCGCCCGACCAGCTTCCTGTACCCACTCGACCAGCTCGCCCTCGTGATTCGACTGCCGGAAGTCGAGTTCCCAGCCCAGCTCAGCGGCAGTCGTACGACAGGCGTCGGCCACGTCGGCCAGCGTCAGCGATCCGTAGATCTCGGGCTGACGGTCGCCGAGCATATTGAGGTTTGGGCCGTTCACCACCAGGACTTCCGTCATGACCACTCCGTTCTATCGAGCCTCGCCCCGATGGTGTCATGTCCGCGCTGACGTGCGCTGACATTCGCCTGCGTATGAGCCGACACGCCGCATGTGACGGCCCGCCCGGTCAGCAAGCAGGCATCTTTTGAGCGCTTCAGGTGGCGGGCGAGCGACATGACGCCATAGCTCGCCATGTCACCACGCTGACGTAACGTGCACACAGGATCACCCGAGGAGGAAGGCGAATGAAGCGCACGGAGGCGCTCGGTTACCGGATTGAAGCGCAGCAGCTTGATCGGGCGACGGCATCGCGCGCTCTGACGGACGCTGACATTCTGGACTTCGGCGTCCAGGACACCGGCCGGGACGGAGCAAGCTGGGCGCTGGCCAATCGTGGCGTGCCGGTGGCGAGCGCAACCGAGTTGGAGTCCTGTCCGGACGTTGCGTTGGCCTGGACGCTGCGAAGCGCGCCGCACTTCTACCGCCGCGAGGACCTCCCAGACGTGTTGGCGGCTACCTCTCCGTTCTCGGACCAGGATGCGGCCAAGCGAGTCATTGGCGCCGACAAGCCGCTGAAGGAGGCGGGTATCCGGACTCTTGATGGCCTGGCCGAGGTGGCGACTCAGATGCGCTCCGTCGTCACCAGGCCCATGGTCAAGGGCGAGGTGTCGACCGCACTAACATCGAGACTTGGCCCGCCGTACCTTCGCTACTGTGGGTCGTGCGGTGCCACCCACTCCTGGGAGGTGCCCTTCCGTCTCAGCGCGCTGTATGCCGGACTGGAACTGGAACCGGGAACCTCGCCTCCGGTCCTGCGGCGGATCCCCGGCTGGCCGAAGCGTGCGCCGGGGCCGGCGGACGACCCCGAATCAGCGCCCGAGCGCCTGCAGTCCATTCGCAATTACCTCAGGTTCTTGGGTCCGGCCACCCCGAACGATGTCGCTGCCTTCCTCGACGCCCCCGTCGCGGAAATCAAAGCCCACTGGCCCGAGGAGGCGGTCGAGGTGACTGTCGACGGCCGTAAGGGCTGGATGCTGAAAGATCGGGGCAAGAGCGATCATGATGCTGATCTTGTCCGGTTGCTCGGCGGCTTTGATCTTTTCCTCCAGGGCAAGGACCGAGAGCTCATCGTTCCGGACAAGTCACGGCACAAGCAGCTCTGGCCCGTGCTCGGCCGTCCCGGCGCCGTGCTGTCCGGCGTCGAGATCGTCGGAACCTGGCGGCCGAAAGCGGCCGGGAGAACGTTCACGCTGCGCCTTGACCTGTGGGCCAAGATCAGCAAAGCAGTCCGCGGCCAGATCGAGACCGAGGCGGAGCGATTGGCGTTCCATCGCGACCTCACTCTTGCCGGAATCGAGGAGGACTAGCGGGCCCAATGTCGCGCTGCGCGAGCCAGGGTGTGTTACGACGGCGCCTCCCAGCGGACATCTGCTGGTGATTTGTCCGGGCGCAGGCCGCGCCAGACCGGGTGCCGCAGTCGACCCGGTTCAGTCAGTTCGCCATACGTCACCTCACCGACCAGTGACGGCGTCACCCAGTGAGCGTCGCGGGCATCCTCACGCGGTACGTCGAGAAGGGGGCTCGTCTTGCGGGCAAGTGGCTTCAGCACGGCCTCGATCTCGTCGAGCTGGCGGTCGTTGAACCCGGATCCGACTCTGCCGAGGTAGCGAAGACCGTCCGGTGTGGGTACGCCGATCAGCAGCGACCCGACTCCGCCTTCACGCCGACCCTGCCCTCCTCGCCAGCCGGCGATGATCACCTCCTGGGTTTTGTGCAACTTGATCTTGAGCCAGCTGCGGGAGCGCTGACCGGGCTGATAGGTCGAGTTCCGGCGCTTGGCCACGACTCCCTCCAGCTGCAGCTGCTTGCTTGTCTCGATGGCCGCTGTCAGGTCGCCCTCGAAGATCGGCGGCACCTGGATGCGGGAACCGGGCTGCGGTTGGATGACGTTCTCGAGCACGGCTCGGCGCTCCAGGTAGGTCCTCTTGAGCAGTGATTGCCCGTTGACTTCCAGGATGTCGAAGAGCATCAGCTGGGCCGGGTAGCTGGCAGCCACCCGATGGATGTCGACGGGTCTGGTCAGGTTGATGCGGTTCTGCAGCAGGCCGAAGCGGGGCCTGCCTGCCCGGTCGAGAACAACCACCTCACCATCGAGGATGGCGGTCTCGACGGTGAGCCGAGCGAGATCCTCCGCGACGTCGAAGTACGCCGCCGTGTCGTCTCGGCCCTTGCGGCTGCGCAACTCCACTCGCCCTTCGGCGAGATAGGCGATCGTACGGACGCCGTCCCACTTCATCTCGAACGCCCAGTCAGTCGCGTCGCCGAAGTGTTCGACATCGGTGAGAGTAGCCAACATGGGCTCGACGTGCTCGGGGAATTCGCGGTCTGACTGCGGCCCTTCGTCAGGCTCAGGACGCGGCCCTTGGTTAGGCTCAGGACTCGTGAGCTCAACAGGCTCAGGGCCGGTGAGGTCTTCGGGGTCGGTCTTCATCAGGTGGATCAGCCAGTTCTTATCCGGCTGGTCGCTGCCGCTGCCGGTGTGGATGAGTGCGAACTTCCGGACCCCGCCGAGGCCGCCATCGGGCCGGCCGAACAAGGTGACGATGACCTCCTTGCCTTCCCGCCACTTGTGCAGCCGGTAGGTGCCCGAATCCCAGATCCGGACTTTGCCGCCGCCGTACTCCCCCTTGGGAATCTCGCCCTCGAAGCTGCCGTACTCCAGCGGATGATCTTCGGTTTGTACCGCCAGGTGGTTGATCTTGGGATCGGTCGGCGGCGCCTTGGGCACGGCCCAGCTGACCAGCACCCCATCACGCTCCAGCCGGAAGTCGTAGTGCAACGTACGCGCGTGGTGTTCCTGAATGACGAACGATTGGCCGTCGTGATCTTCGCCGCGACTTGAGGCGGGGACCGGTTCAGGTGTCCTCCGGGCGTCGCGCATGCTGCGGTAGGTGGCGAGTCTGTCCGAGCCGGAAGGGCCATGATCGGCCAGCGGCACCATCAGGTCGCCCAGCTCGGCGATCCGGCTCTCCATCTCGGTGTAGCTGACCTGACCAAGATCAGCTGAAGCCAGCTCCTCCCAGGTGCGAGGTGCCGCGACCGTCGGGCGCTCTCGACCCCGCATCGAATATGGCGAGACCGTCGTCTTGGCGCCGTTGT
>DATFOP010000118.1:0-15645 GCA_035265505.1 Propionibacteriaceae bacterium
AGCAGGTGCTCGGTGGCCACGAACGAGTCACCGAGTTGCTGGGCGCGGTTCTCGGCATCGGCAAGGACGCGCGAGAACGAGCCGGACAGCGCCGGCTGGCTGACCGATGAGCCACTGGCGGTGGGCAACTTGGCGATCGCCCCTTGAGCAGCCGCTTGGACGACGGCGGGGTCGGCTCCCACCGAAGTGATCAACGGCGCAACGGTGTTGCCGGGGGTGAGAAGCAATGCGTGCAGCAGATGGGACGGCTCGGCATTCGGGTTGCCGGAGGTCAGAGCGGTACGAAGCGCGGTCGAGACCGCGTCGCGGCTCTTAGTTGTGAGCTTGTTGGTGTCCATGTGTCCTCTGAGTTAAGACTTGAGTACGCCTCACTCAACTATGCGCCGACTTGCCTATCGGTGCAAGCCAAAGTTGAGTGCTATCGACTCAACTTCGTTGGACACTGCTCTATTCCACCAAGTGCGCCCACTGACACAACGGCGATTTTCAGCGTGATTCGCTCAGCACCTGCCGAATCATCGCCGCGAAGCCGGCAGGGTCGTCCATGAACCCGGCATGATCGCCCGGAAAGCTGGTGAGAGGCGTTCCGAGCCGTTGCGCCAGCTCCGCGCAGGAGCGCTGCGGGATCTCACCGTCGGAAGCCGCACCCACCGCGACGACGATCCGTGGGCTGCCAGCGCGGAGGACGTCGATGTTGGGCTCGTAGCGCAAGAACGGCTTCAGCATCCGCAGGAGGAACAGTTCGTCGTCGGCCTGCTGCTTTTCGGAGCGCTCCGATGCCACCTCGGCGCCATTTTCGCTGCTCTGATTCGCTGAGTCTTCACCTCCTCGGCCCGGGGGCGACCAAGCGGCGGGAGGCACACCCGCCTCGGTCACCGGCCCCCTGTGCATCACGAGGGAGACGAACTTGCCGAACCCCGCGCCCGGCCCGGACTCGCGGTAGGTGTCCTCCATGTCGTCGACCGCGGCACGCACGTGCGCAGCGTCGGGCAGCAGCTCGGGCAGCGGCGGCTCGTGTGCGATGAGGGTGCCCACCTTGTCGGGATAGCCAGCGGATAAGGCCAATCCGGCGACGGCGCCACCACTGGTGCCGAACACATCGGCCTTGTCGGCGCCGACCGCGTCGACGATCCTGGCCAAATCCTCGGCCTCAATCTCCGGCGTTACCTCCTGTGCCGGATTGGTGATGGTACTGGCGCCAAGACCGTGCGGGTCGTACGTCACCACGGTGTGATCTTCAGCGAGCAGATCCGCCAGCGGACCGAACGGACCACTGGTCATCGGCTGACCGATCACCAACAGGAGCGGGCCGGATCCGCGGACCTCGTAATACAGACGTCCATCCCCGACATCCAGATGGTGTGAACTGGGTTGCGTCATCATCATGCCCTCTCGTTTGCATGGGCGGAACAGACCAATAGACCTGCCGGGGAGCGCAAACTCATCGCCTCCCGCGCTGCACCGGCCAGATCAGGGGGCTGACTCGGCGCCGCGCTGGACACCGAGGGTGGCAATTAAATCTTCGTGCAGCTCCATCCACACGGTGTGGCATGAGTCCGCTCTTGGACGGTTGATCCAGGAGAGCTGCCCATCTCCTGCACGTTTGAGGGCAGCCGCGAAACGGTCGCCATACCCGCGGAAGCGGGTTAGCCGATCACCCAGCTCCAGGCACAACGATCTCAGTTCACCGCCCAGTTCCGACAGCGTGTTCAGCACCCGCTGGTCCCACGCCCTATCCGTATGGTCGTTGACGGCGAGCGGGTCTACGCCGCAGGGGCGTAACTGCCAGTCCGTGCAGGCGCGCATGAGTCGTCCGTTGTGAGGGAGAAATGCCTCGTAGGCACGGATGACGCTCGACCTGAAGCCGGTCGAGGCGAGTTCGTCGGCCAGTTGACGGACGTTCTCGGCCCGGCCTGCCTCGGTCAGGGTCCAGCCACCCGTACCGGCGAACTCGACCTTGGTGATCCAGCCGAACGCCTGGAAATCCAGCAGGCACTCTGTTGCGACAGTCCGCTGGAGGCCGAATCGCGCGGCGACCTCGTCGTCATCCGCCATGCCCTTGAGACGGACGGCGTGCAGCGTCAACAATTCCACTATCGATTCGACAGGACGCGTCACGGATGTTCTCCCACGTCAGCGAGTGTAAGAAGGGTCGACGCGCTCAGTAGTCATCTCGGCACCTCCACCCGGCGGCGCGGTGTGTTAGCCCTGAGCCCTGTGGAATGGTGCCTCCATGCTGTCCGATCACGCGGCCACCATCGCTCGGGCTTATTGCGGTGCCGCCCCAGTCCAGGACATGGTGGTTGCCGCGCGGGGCGAGCAAGGCCGGGTCTGGCGGCTGGTCACCGACGATGGGACCTTCGCAGTCAAGGACCTCTTCGTACGTCAACTGCCGGCTGATGCTGCTGCCGACGTCGCTTATCAAGAGGCCGTCTTGGCGACAGGGACACTCCGACTCCCCCGGCCGGTACGCACGGCTGCCGGCGAGGTGCTGGTCAATATCGCTGGCCACCAGGTACGGGTCTACGATTGGGTCGACCTGCTGCCGACCGATACGGCCCTCGACCCGACGCTGATCGGCGCGACGCTCGCGGCAGTTCACCTGGTTCGACATGAGCCGGCTGGAACGCTGCACTGGTGGTACACCGATCCAGTTGGTGCCGAGCGCTGGACGCAGCTCCTCGCGGCGGCCAAAGCGGCGCAAGCACCGTTCGTCGAGGCCTTCGACGCGGAGATCCCGCACTTGTTGAGACTGGAAGCGCTGCTTGAGGCGCCGAGGAACCTGCAGAACTGTCACCGTGACTTGTGGGCCGACAACATCCTGCCCACGCCCGGCGGCGGGGTCTGCGTCATCGATTGGGAGAACTGCGGTCTCGCCGACCCAGCGCAGGAGATACCGATGGTCCTTCTTGACTTCGGCGTCGGCGATCCGCTCCGGGTTGCGGAGCTCTATCGAAGCTATGGGGACGCGGGCGGGCCGGCTCGAATCCGCGGATTGGAGGCGTTCACCATGGTGATCGCGCAGTTCGGGCACTTCTGGGAGGCGGCCGTGGAGCACTATCTGAGGCCTGACGCTGCCGACGAGGACCGGGCCCACAGCCTGGAACGGATAGCTGACCTGCTCACCATGCCGCTCCGCGTCAAGAATCTCGAGGAAATGCTGGACATCATCGGAGCAGCGCACTGACCGGAAGCGACTAGCCGACCACTAGGGTGGGGGCGACCGGTCAGGGCAGCGGACGCCCCGGCAGAGCGAGAGGTGGTCGCCGCCCGCGACGGCCAAGGTGCACCCCTCCGGTCGGGTCTGCTGTGAACACCCGACCCTCAGAAACGGACTGCACGGCGGCCAGCAGTGACGTCAGATGCTCCAGCCGGCTTCGCAGTTCGTCGATGTCGTCCTGCATGGACAAGATCCTGCGGATACCTTCCAGGTTGATGCCCTCGTCCTGGCTGAGCCGCTGGATCAGTCGCAGCCGGGCGATGTCGCGCGCCGAATAGCGGCGGCCGCGCTTCGCGGTCCGGCGCGGCGACACCAGTCCCATCCGGTCGTACGTACGCAGTGTCTGCGGGTGCATCGCGGCCAGCTGTGCAGCCACTGAGATGACGAACACCGGCGCATCGTTGTCGATCCGCTGGGGCAGCTCGGACGCTGAAGAGTGCAGATTTTGCATCATCTATCGACGCCCTCCTACTCGCCAGCGAAGAGTTCGGTACTCATGAGAGTGTGAAGAGCTGCGCTCGAGGGTCGGCTGATCCGACGGCCTCGGCATAGTTGGCCAGCGCCTGCTTGGCCTGATCGTTGAGGGCCGCCGGCACGAGAACCTCGATCGCCACCAGCAAATCCCCCCTCAACCCGTCACGCTTCGCCACTCCCTTGCCCCGGACCCGGAACGTACGGCCGTTGGGTGTGCCGGGCGGGATGCGAAGCTTGACCGGCGGACCACCCAGTGTCGGCACCTCGATTTCAGCGCCGAGAGCAGCCTCAGTGAAGGTGACCGGGGCGGTCAGCGTCAGATGGTCGCCCTTGCGCCCGAAGATCGGGTGTGGGCGAACGTGCACGGTGACATAGAGATCCCCGGCTGCACCACCGTTCTCGCCGGCACCACCCTTGCCCTTCAGCCGGATCCGCTGATTGTCGGTGACGCCGGCCGGAATCCGGACTTGCATGGTCTTCGTCGACTTGCCGCGCCCCGAGCCATGGCAGACCGGGCAAGGATCGTCCACGACCATCCCCCGGCCACGGCAGTCGCGGCAGGGCTCGGTGACGGCGAACACGCCGCCTGACGTCGAGGTCTGCATCCCGCTGCCCTCACAGGTGGGACAGACGCGCGGAACGGTCCCCGCCTTGGCGCCAGTTCCTCGGCACGCTTCGCAGGCCGCGTCGGAGATCATCTGCATGCCGACTGTGACACCCTCGATAGCCTCGACGAAGTCGACCGCGACCTCTCCCTCGACATCACTGCCGCGCCGCGGACCGCGCGTGGTGGAGTAGCGCGTGCTACGGGTTGCGCCGCCGCTGCCACCGAACAAACCGCCGAAGAGATCGGTGAAGCTCGTGTCACTGGCGTTGCGGAACAGGTCGTCGACGCCGACGCCACCACCGCGTTGACCGGCGCCGGCGCCGGGGAAGCGGAACCCGCCGCCACCGAAAAGCCGCCGCGCCTCGTCGTATTCCTTGCGCTTCGTCTCGTTCGACAAGACGTCGTTCGCCTCGGAGATCTCCTTGAACCGCCGTTCAGCCTCGGGGTTGCCGGGGTTCTGATCGGGATGGTTGTCGCGCGCCAGCTTGCGGTAGGCCCGCTTGATCTCCTCCGGTTTGGCGTCTTTGCTCACGCCCAGGACCTTGTAGAAGTCCTTCTCGATCCAGTCCTTGGTGCTCATCAACGCCTCCCCTCATCGTGATCGTTGCGGCCGTGCCCCAAGCCCGTCGAACGGGCGACGTGGCCGCGCACTCCGACAAGCGCTGTCCTGAGCCTGCCGAAGACGCTGCCCTTGAGCCTGTCGAAGGGCTCAGGACCCCCAGCCACCTGCGTTCTACTTCTCCTGGTCGTTGAGTTCGGGCTCATCTGCACCCGCCTCGTCAACCCCCTCGTCCTGCTCCTGCGTGGCCGCCTCGGCCTCCGGTTGGGCCGGCGCGGCATCAGGATCCGGCTCGGCCACCGCCACCCTGGCCGGCCGCAGGATCCGGTCACCGATCCGATAGCCCGGCTGAAGGATCTCGACGCAGGTCGGCCCGTCGATGCCCTCGGCATGCGCGTGCAGGAGTGCCTCGTGAATGTGCGGGTCAAACGGATCGCCGGCTTCACCATAGGTCTGGAGGCCGTACTTCGTCGTGACCCGCTCGATCTCGTCCGCGACGGCCTTGAAACCGCCGGTCAGCTCGCCGTGCTCGCGAGCCGAACGTACGTCGTCCAGCACGGACAAGAAGTCCTTCAGGACACTCTCGATCGACCTCGTCCGAGCAACATCACGATCCCGATCCACCCGGCGCTTGTAGTTGACGTATTCCGCCTGCAACCGCTGCAGATCGGCGGTCCGCTCGGCGAGCGACGCGGTCAGTTCGATCACCGCTCCGTCCTCGACCGCTCCGGCATCGACCGCCGCGTCACGATCCGCAAACGCAGCCGAGCCGCTGTGGGTGGCGGGAGCCGCAGACGCCTGCGGCTCCCTCACCTCATACGTCTCCGGGTCGATCCGCCGGTTATCCCGAACGTGGACTCGCGGCTCCGGTTCCTCCGCACTATTTTGTGCAGCGCTCACTTGGCCTCACTCGTCTTCTCGTCCTCGTCAACGATCTCGGCCTCGACGACATCCTCGTCGGCGGTCGAGCTGGCGCCATTGGTGTCAGCGTGCTCGCTCGGCTCGCCGGCCTCGGCCGGCGGCTGCTGAGCGGCCTGGGCGGCGGCGTACATCGCCTGGCCCAGGGCAGCGCTAGTGGTGTTCAGTTTCTCCACGGCGGCCTTGACGGCGTCATCATCAGTGCCCTCGAGGGCCGTCTTGACCTCGGCGAGCGCCTCTTCAACCGGCTTCTTCACGTCGTCGGTGATCTTGTCGGCGTTCTCGCTGAGCAGCTTCTCGGTACGGAAGACGAGGTTGTCTGCCTCGTTGCGCATCTCCACGGCCTCGCGACGCTTCCGGTCCTCCTCGGCATGCGACTCGGCCTCGCGGACCATCCTGTCGATGTCCTCCTTGGCCAGGGCCGACCCGCCGGTCACCGTCATGGACTGCTCCTTGCTGGTGGCCAGGTCCTTCGCGTGCACGTGCACGATGCCGTTGGCGTCGATGTCGAAGGCGACCTCGATCTGCGGTACGCCGCGCGGTGCGGGCGGCAAGCCGGTCAACTCGAAGTTGCCGAGCGACTTGTTGTCCCGCGCGAAGTCGCGCTCGCCTTGGTAGACCTGAATCATCACCGACGGCTGGTTGTCGTCAGCCGTGGTGAAGACCTCGGACCGCTTGGTCGGGATGGTCGTGTTCCGCTCGATGATCTTCGTCATCACGCCACCCTTGGTCTCGATACCGAGGCTCAGCGGGGTGACGTCGAGCAGCAGCACGTCCTTGACCTCGCCCTTCAGCACACCGGCCTGCAGGCTGGCGCCCAGCGCGACGACCTCGTCAGGGTTGACGCCCTTGTTGGGCTCCTTGCCGCCGGTCAGCTCGCGGACCAGATCGACGACGGCCGGCATCCGGGTCGAGCCGCCGACCAAGATCACGTGGTCGATCGAGCCGACACTGATCTTGCCGTCTGAGATCACCGCGTTGAACGGCGAACGGCAGCGGTCGAGTAGATCGGAGGTCATCCGCTGGAACTCCGACCGAGTCAGCTTCTCCTCCAGGTGCAGCGGGCCGGACTGGCCGAGGGTGATGTACGGCAGGTTGATCTGGGTCTCACTGGCCGAGGAGAGCTCGATCTTGGCCTTCTCGGCCGCTTCCTGCAGCCGCTGGCGGGCGATCTTGTCCTGGGACAGGTCAGTACCGTTCTTGTTCTTGAACTGCTTGACCAGCAAGTCGACGATCCGGCTATCCCAGTCATCGCCACCGAGCCGGTTGTCGCCCTTGGTGGCCTTGACCTCGAACACGCCGTCGCCGATCTCCAGCAGTGACACGTCAAAGGTGCCACCACCAAGGTCGAAGACGAGGATCGTCTGATCCTTGCCGCCCTTGTCCAGGCCGTACGCGAGCGCTGCCGCGGTGGGCTCATTGATGATCCGGTCGACGACCAAGCCGGCGATTTCACCGGCCTCCTTGGTGGCCTGCCGCTCGGCGTCGCCGAAGTAGGCCGGAACGGTGATCACCGCGTGGGTGACCTGCTCACCGAGGTAGGCCTCGGCGTCCCGTTTCAGCTTCTGCAGCACGAAGGCGCTGATCTGCTGCGGCTTGTACGTCTTGTCGTCGATCTTGGACGTCCAGGTGGTGCCCATGTGGCGCTTGACCGAACGAATGGTGCGGTCCACGTTGG
This sequence comes from Propionibacteriaceae bacterium, assembly GCA_035265505.1. Taxonomy (GTDB): domain Bacteria; phylum Actinomycetota; class Actinomycetes; order Propionibacteriales; family Propionibacteriaceae; genus Microlunatus. The sequence goes on from DATFOP010000118.1 coordinate 7,457, forward strand.
TGACCGCCTGACGCTTCGCCACCTCGCCGACGAGGACCTCGCCACCCTTGGCGAAGGCCACCACCGACGGGGTGGTGCGGGAACCCTCGGCGTTAGGGATGACGGTGGGCTCTCCACCTTCGAGTACGGCGACGACCGAGTTGGTCGTTCCGAGGTCGATGCCGACTGCACGAGCCATGTTGTTGATCCTCCGTGTGGAAGTTGTTGTCCTTGAGTCTGTAGCACTCAACTTACATCTTGAGCGCACTAGGCTCAACTATGCCATGGTTCTGGGTATTCCGCGCATCGACCCAATTCCAGCGCGGGAGGCACCCTCGTTCGGTCGAGTCACCCTCACTGGCGGGCCTGGAGCGACTACGGGGTGCCTCGCTGCCGTTGGGACGTTGGCGGGGCAAGCTGTGAACATGTCCACGGCCTTGCGGGTGCTCCGGGATCTAGCCCTACTGGTGGCCCGGCTGGGTCTCGGCGGCATTCTGATCTTGCACGGATGGCTGCGCTGGCAAGGGCCCGGCCAGGGCGTTCAACGACAGATCGACTACCTCAGCCAGTTCGGGACTCCCTACCCTCAGTACGCCGCATGGGGCGCAATCATCCTGGAACTAGTCGGCGGCATCCTCCTCGTCGTCGGTGCGCTGACTCCCGTCGTCGCCATCGCGGTGCTCGTGGAGCAGATCTTGATCATCGCCTATACGAATTGGTACAAGGGACCGGATCTGGTCGCCGGCGATGGGACCTACGCCGGCGGGTATGAGTACAACGTCGCCCTCGCTCTGCTGGCGTTGCTGTTGGCGGTATTCGGGGCGGGGCGCATTTCGGTGGATGGCTTGTTCCGGCGCAGAAAACCGGACGTCGCCGAGGACGACGACGGCCTGCCCTGATCTCACAGCTTGTGCACAGATTTCGCATAGCTTGAGGCAGGCTAGCCGTGTCACGCTGAACCTATGATCCGTCCTGATAGCGCAACGCCGCCCCTGACCCGGCCTGACGGCACGCCGATCCGGGTGCTTGCTGTCGACGACGAGGCCAGCTTGACCGAGTTGTTGTCCATGGCGATGCGCTACGAGGGCTGGCAGGTGACGACGGCGGGATCCGGTGGGGACGCGGTCAAGGCGGCGCGCGAGGTGCGGCCGGACGCCATCGTGCTCGACATGATGCTGCCCGACTACGACGGCCTGGAGGTGATGCGGCGGATTCGCGCGGAAGATCCCGACGTGCCGGTCATCTTCCTTACAGCCAAGGATGCGGTCGAGGACCGGATCGGTGGTTTGACGGCTGGTGGTGACGACTACGTCACCAAGCCGTTCAGCCTGGAGGAAGTGATCGCGCGACTGCGAGCCCTCCTTCGACGCAGCGGCGCCGCCTTGGCCAAGAGCGGGTCGACGCTCGTCGTGGGTGACCTGACCCTCGATGAGGACAGCCATGAAGTGACCCGCGGCGGGGAGGAGATCCAGTTGACCGCCACCGAGTTCGAGCTGCTCCGCTATCTGATGCGCAATCCTCGCCGCGTCCTCAGCAAGGCCCAAATCCTCGATCGGGTCTGGAACTACGACTTCGGCGGCCAGGCCAACGTGGTGGAGCTCTACATTTCCTACCTGCGGAAGAAGATCGACGCCAACCGGCCGCCGATGATTCACACCATGCGCGGGGCGGGATATGTTCTTCGCCCGGCGGTGTGATGACTGGTAGCTCGGAAAGTTTGGTACCCACCAGGCCCGCTGCGGGCCCGGCGCCATTTGGCCGCGGAACGCTGGGGCGGAAGCTGCTGGTGCGCGTGCTCGCGCTGGTGGCGGCGGCCGCTGTCCTGCTGAGCCTCTTCACCACCCTGGCTATTCGCCAGCTGCTGCTGGGTCAACTCGACCGGCAGCTCGACTCGGCGCTGGCCCGGCAACAGCAGTTTCGGTCGGGCGGCGGCGGCCCGTCCGACCTCGATCGAGGGCCACCACCCGGAGGCATTCGGGTCCCGGGCCAGCAGATCGGCACCCTCGCTGCCGAATTCACCGAGAACGGGGTCCGAATCGGCATCCTGCAGAACAATCGCGCCGATGTGGAACTGCCTCAGGACGAGTGGGAGGCGCTCGTCGCGCAGCTGCGGTCGGTTCCGGTCGACGGCGAGCGTGTTTCTCTCAACCTGGGCGCGGGCTTTGGTCGCTACCGGTTGATTGCGCAGTCTCGTGACTACGGCTCGGTGGTGATCGGCCTTCCGCTCAAGGACGTCGACATCTTCCTGATCGAGTTGATCGGCGTCGAGATCGTCCTATCGCTGCTCGCCATCGCGGGCGCTTGGTGGGCCGCCCGGGCGGTCCTGGCTCGCAGCCTCCGGCCACTGAATCGGCTGGCGGCGACAGCGCAGCAGGTCTCCCAGCTGCCGTTGGACCGGGGGGAAGTCGCGCTCGCCGTGCGGGTTCCCCCGCAGGACGCGGATCCCAGCTCCGAGGTCGGTCAGGTGGGGCAGGCGCTGAACCACATGCTCAACAACGTCGAGGAAGCGCTGGCCGCACGGCAGGCGTCCGAGACCAAGGTGCGGCAATTTGTCGCGGATGCATCGCACGAACTTCGCAACCCGTTGGCCGCTATTCGCGGGTACGCCGAACTGACCCGACGCGGGAGGGACCAACTCCCCGCCGATGCCGCCTATGCGATGTCACGCGTGGAGTCGGAGTCGGAGCGGATGTCCCACCTGGTCGACGACCTGCTGCTGCTCGCCCGCCTCGATTCGGGTCCGGACCTCGAGATCAAGCCGGTCGACCTCACCGAGATCATGATCAATGCGGTGAGCGACGCCCGGGCAGCCGGACCCGACCACACCTGGGGTATGGCGTTGCCCGATGAGCCGGTTAGCGCCCTCGGCGATCGGCATCGGCTGCATCAGGTCGTTGCCAATCTGCTGGCCAACGCCCGTACGCACACGCCGCCGGGCACCCGTGTCGACACGGGCCTCATCGTGCGCGATGGCCGCGCAGTGATGACGGTTAGCGACAATGGACCCGGCATTCCCGACGGCATCCGCGATCAGGTCTTCGAGCGCTTCACTCGGGCGGACACCAGTCGGGTCCGCGCTGCGGGCGGCGCAAACGGTAGGAGCACGGGCCTCGGCCTGGCGATCGTCGCTGCCGTCGTCGAGGCCCATCACGGCCGGGTGGGCGTGACGAGCCAACCAGGCCATACCGAATTCACGGTGGAGCTGCCTCTAGCCCCAGAACCGGCTCACCCCGGCCCCGGCCCCGACATGCTCCCGCCTCCCTCACCTCCGGCATAGCCGTGCGCGGGCTTCAGGTGGCCCACTACCGAATCTCCGACTCTGACTCCCGGGCCCCATCCTCGACCCCCGCATCTGGGGTCAAGGTTTGCCTCCGGGGATCAAGGTCGAGGGGACCGACCGGGGTTGCGACCAATCGCGACGGTGGCGTCCAGATCGTCTGAGTGGGCAACGGTCGCGGAAAGGCCCGCCCGCTGCAGAGTCGCGACCGTGGACGATGCCTGAGTTCGGCTGGTCTCGATCAGGAGATGACCGCCCGGGATCAGCCAATCGGGAGCCTCCGCGATCACCCGGCGCTGGATATCGAGACCGTCCCGGCCGCCGTCGAGGGCCACCCTCGGTTCGTGCAGCCTCGCCTCCGCCGGCATGAAGGCGATCGCCTCCGTCGGTACGTACGGGGCGTTGCACACCACCAGATCCACCCGGCCGGCGGCCTCGGCCGGCAGGGCTGCGTACAGGTCGCCCTGGCAGACCGTGCCGCGGTCACCGATGTTTCGACGAGCGCACCGTACGGCGACCGGGTCGATATCGGCCGCGTACAACTCAACTTCTGGCACTCGTACGAGCAGAGCTGCACTGATCGCTCCGGAGCCGCAGCACAGGTCCACGACTACGGCTCCCGGCCGCATCAATGTGACCACCTGATCGACCACGAACTCCGTTCGCCGGCGGGGTACGAACACACCGGGCTCCACCATGATCTTCAGTCCGCAGAACTCCGCCCAGCCGAGGATGTGTTCAAGCGGTTCACCCGAAACGCGCCTCGCCACCATGGCGTCCAGCTCAGCGGGCGTGAATCCCTCCGCTAGCAGCAGCCCGGCCTCGTCCTCGGCGAAAACACATCCGGCTTGCCGGAGATTTGCCGCGATCTGGCGGAGTTCTGCCGAGCTTTGACGTCCGGTCCGGCTCGGGATATCCCCACCCCAGATTCGGTCGCTAGCCTGATGGCGAGGCTCGCTCACAGTTGGCAGCGTAGAGGCATGACCAGCACGCGCCCGAGCACCGATTCGCGCAGCACTGAGGTGCTCGACCTCTACGACGTCCTTCCTCCCGCGAGCGCCCGACCCGACGCAGGAGCTGAGAATCTGACCGCCATCATCCGAGGCGTCGGCCGCAACCTTGCCGCCATCGTCGGCATGTTCGCGATCGCGCTTGTCGCGTTCGTCGCCTGCACTGCCCTGTTCAGCGTCGGCGTCTCCCTGGCCATCTTCGTCGTCGGTCTGTTCGTTCTCGTCGGCTGCCTGGCAGTGGCCGGGTGGTCCGCGCGGCTGGTCCGCCTGCTCCTCGGGTACGCGGGCGTGTCGCTGCCGCCGGCACATTACCCGGCGCCTGCCACCGGCTTTTGGGGCAAGCTGCGTCGGCTTGCGGACGGGCAGTCCTGGCGCGACCTGATCTTCGTCTTGGTCAACTTCGTGCTCAGCACGGCGAGTTTCTCCATCGCCATCAGCTGGGTTGTGTCCGGGCCGGCGGGCATCACGTACTGGTTCTGGAGTCGTTTCCTGCCCGCTGACGATCATGGCCTGCCGGAGCTGCTGGGTTTCGGAAGCCGCTTCGCCGACGTGGCCTTTCACGAGATCGTCGGTGTGATCATGTTGCTGACAGCGCCGTTGGTGTTACACGGTCTCGTCCGCTTGCATGGCGTGGTGGCACGCGGCCTGCTGGTCAACGAAACCTCAGCGCTCCGGGAGCAGGTCAGTGTGCTGGCCTCCAGCCGGACCGCCGCCGGTGAAGCCGAGGCACACACGTTGCGCAAACTCGAGCGCGACCTGCACGACGGTCCCCAGCAACGCCTCGTGCGTCTGGGCATGGACATCTCGGCGGCTCAGCGCCGCCTGGATGGCGATCCGGAACAGGCGCGGGCTCTGTTGGACGAGGCGTTCGTCCAGTCGCAAGAGGCGCTGTCGGAGATCCGTACACTCTCCCGCGGCATCGCCCCACCGATCCTTGCCGAGCAGGGTTTGCGGGCGGCGGTCACCGCGCTGGCTGCTCGCGGGAGCAGGCCGACCTCGGTCGATGTGGATGATGTTCCGCTGACCGACGCTGCGCAGAATGCGGCCTATTTCGTGGTTGCCGAAGCGCTGGCCAATCTGGAGAAGCACAGCCGGGCGGACTCCGCTGCCGTGGATATCCATGCGATGGGCGCGCTTGCGGTGATCAACGTTTCTGACGACGGTGTGGGTGGCGCGTCGATGGCGAAGGGCCAAGGACTGGCCGGGCTTGCGGACCGGCTGGCGGGGGTCGATGGCACTCTTACGGTCTCCTCACCGGTTGGGGGTCCGACGCAACTGACGGCCACCGTTCCCCTGGCAGCCAGGAATTCGTGACAATCTGGGGCCGTGCCCACGAGCCGGATGAGCGTCGTGCTCGCCGACGACTCCGTCCTGCTGCGGGAGGGGTTGGTGCGGCTGCTCAGGGAAGCGGACTGCGAGGTGGTCGCCTCTGTGGGGGACGCGCCCAGCCTGCTCAGCGCGGTGGCCGAACATCGCCCGGACGTGGCGGTGGTTGACGTACGGATGCCACCCACCATGACCGACGACGGGCTACGGGCTGCGGTCGCGGCTCGAGCGGCGCAGCCGGACCTTGGCGTCTTGATGCTGTCGGCCTACATCGAGATGAGTTACGCCGACGTGCTCCTGTCGGATGGACGCGGCCGGGTGGGTTACCTGCTCAAGGATCGAGTCACGTCCTTGGATCGGCTATCCGACGCGTTGCGGACGATCGCCGCCGGCGGCACGGTCCTCGATCCTGAGGTCATTGCCCAGCTGCTCGTCTCACGTCGCTCGGACCCGCTCCGGACGCTCACGCCGCGAGAGCGAGAGGTGTTGTCCTTGATGGCCGAGGGGCGCAGCAACGCCGCCATCGCAAATCAACTCGTGGTCTCCGGCGGTGCGGTCGAGAAGCACATATCGAGCATCTTCGCCAAGATCAACCTGCCTGACCTCGGCTCCGACAACCGCCGAGTCCTGGCCGTCCTCACCTGGCTCAAGTCGCGCTGAGCCCGCTGGCCTGGCCCCAAACGCTGCAATGCGCACAGAAGCCCAACCTTGCCTCGGAGTTTCGGGAGAGGATGGGTAACCATGGCACGCTTCCTCTTCGCGACGATGCCGATTGTCGGGCACGTGGCCCCGATCGCGCCGGTGGCCCGGGAACTGGTCAACCGTGGGCATGAGGTCACCTGGTACACCTCGAAGCACTTTGAGGACAAGATCACCGCAACCGGCGCCACATTTGCGCCGCTCGTGTCGCCCATCGACTTCGGGGACGGGGAGTACTCCAAGCACTTCCCAGGGCGAGATCAGTACCAGGGTTTGCGTCAAGTCGCGTTCGACTTCGAGCACGCCTTTGTGGGCTCAGTGGAGGGCTATGTGCACGATCTCCGGGCCCTGGTCACCAGCTTCAAGCCGGATGCGCTGGTGGTTGATCCGGCGGTCGCCGCCGGCGTCATCATGTCGATCGTCGACAATGTGCCCACCGCGACCATCAACATCACGGTGCTATCCCTCGAGGACGCTTACCAGGCGCCGTTCGGACTGGGGCTGCCACCAAGCTCCTCCCTGCTCGGCCAGCTGCGGAACAAGGCGCTCTACCCGGTAATTGATCATGTGATCTTCCGCCGCGTTAACCGGGCATACGCAGCGTTGGCGCGTCAGCACGACTGGCCGTACTCTCCGTTCCGTCCGAAGGCCACCGACTTCCTCTTCATCCAGCCGTCGGTAGAGTCCTTCGAGTATCCGCGGGCGGTGACCGCGCCGCAGGTGCACTTCGTGGGTCCGCTGATGCCCGAGCTTCCCACAGATTCGCAGCGTCCGGACTGGTGGGCCGACCTCGAGGCGGCTAAGGACTCAGGCAGGTCAGTAGTCCTCGTGACACAGGGCACCATTGCCACCAACCGGACCGAATTGATCGAGCCCACTCTGAGGGCGATGGAGTTGGAGGACGTCTTCGTTATCGCCGCGGGCGCCGACCCGACCGCCCTGTCGGACATACCGGCCAACGCCCGGGTCGAGAGGTTCGTTCCGTTCGGACCGCTCATGGCGCTCGTCGACGCCTATGTCACCAACGGCGGCTACGGCGGAGTGACCATCGCCCTGGCCAACGGGGTGCCCGTGGTCAGCGGTGGAACGACTGAGGACAAGGCAGAAGTGGGTGGGCGCGTGGCGTACACGGGGGTCGGGATCAACCTGAAGACCAATCGGCCGACGGCCGAACAGCTACGGACGGCGATCTTCTCCGTCCTCCGGGACCCGTCCTATCGGCAGCGGGCCGAGGAGATACAGCACGATTTTGCCGCGCACGACGGTCCGGCGGAGGCGGGCGATCTGCTCGAGCAATTGGCCGCGACCCACGAGCCGGTGCTCCGGTCCGCTTCATAGCGAAGCCATAACGTTGGCCCACGACGGCGGCATGGGGTCGTCACAGGTTGCGGCCCGCCAGCCTTGAACCCTGAAGGCAGCGGACCGACCTTCGGGGCTGTCGGAAGGGTGCCTCGCGCACTGGGGCCACGGTATGGTGCCCGCATGGCCGCGGAGCGCGTCGAATTCGAGGTCGGTGATCGGGTCGTCAAGATCAGCAACCCCGATCGGGTCTACTTCTCCGAGCGTGGCGAGACGAAGCTCGATCTTGCGCGCTACTACCTCTCGGTCGCCGACGGCATCGTCAATGCCCTATACCACCGGCCCTGCATGTTGCACCGCTTCCCGGACGGGGTGGACGGGGAGAAGGTGCACCAGAAGAGGCTGCCGGCTGGTGCGCCGCCGTGGATCGAGACCGTTCGGGTCCACTTTCCGCGCTTCAACCGGGACGCGGACGAACTGTGCGTGAACCACCCGGCCGACGTGATCTGGGCGGTGCAGATGTCCACGGTCGAGTTCCATCCCTGGAACTCACGCCGTGACGACACGGAGTCGCCCGATGAATGGCGGATCGATCTGGA
>DATFOP010000119.1:0-2952 GCA_035265505.1 Propionibacteriaceae bacterium
TCGTCCAGGCCAGCTGAGTTGCATCCAAGAAGGGGATCACCCGCTGCACAACCTGGCGGTCGACAATGCCTTGGCTGGCGGCGGCTTCGCTGACCACTGCGGTAGCGGAGGCGATGAGAGCCTGGGTCCGCGACACGCGAACCAGATCGGCCGCATCCGGGTTCGCGACGAGGGTGCGGTGAGCCTGAATGTCCCAGCCGGCCAAGACCGACTGGAGGCGTGACGTCGATTGGATTGGCCTGATTTCACCGAGGACGGCCGGGGTGACCGGGTGGGCAGCGACATAGCCTCCAACCAGCTGCTCGAAGACTCCGAATCTGATGGACAGGGCCTGAGCCGCTTTGATCTCGTGCCTGCTGGGACGCTGCGCCACCGGCCGACGGCGACGGATGTCGATTTGAAGCCGGTCTTGGAGGTCTTTGGTGTGTTCGGTGATGGCCAGGGCGGTGCCGTGAGCTGCCACTTGCTCCTCTGTCAAGCGGCCGGCATTAAAGCGTCAGTTTGGTCGTGGACGAGTGCTTGAAAGACGGCATCTGAGAGGCGGCGCTTGAGTATGCGAATCGCCTCGCGTCCGCTGTTCCCACCGTTCTTTCGGCGGTCGATCAGGGCCTTTGCCGGTGGATGCCATCGGGCCTGGGTGAGCGCGATCCGGTGCAGGGCAGCGTTCAGCTGACGGTTTCCGGTGCGGCTCAGCCGGTGCCGGGCTTTGTTCGATGACCACACCGGCAGTGGCGCGGTGCCGGTGTAGCGAGCGTAGGCGTCGCGGGACTTGAATCGGTCGACGCCGGCGGTTTCGCCGATGATTTTGGCTGCGGTCAGCGGTCCGCAACCCGGCAGGGCCAGCAATGCTGGGGCCAACTGCTCGGCCAGCTGCGCGATCTCTTTCTCCAAGGCATTGATCACGGCGGTGAGCTCAGCGCACCGGTTGGCCAGTTCTCGGGCTAAACGCGCAACTACACCAGCTTGGTCCTGCAGCCGGGCCTGGACCTCATCTAGGGTGCGTTGAGCATCCAGACTGCGCGCCTTCGGCTCCCACGCTGGGTCGAGTTCGTGCAGGTGCCAGCGGAGCCGACAGATCAGCCGGGTTCGCTCTGCCACAAGGGATTCCCGGTGATCGACCAGCAGCCGAAGCTCACGGTCTGGGCCGTCGAGGCGGGCCACCGGAAGGTCGGGTTCCCGCTGCACCGCGCGGGCCACCGCGAGCGCGTCAATCGGGTCGGACTTGCCATAGGTGCGGGCTGAGTCGCGAGCGTGAGCCATCAACTTCGGCGGCACCCGAACAATCCATTCTCCTGCCGAGAGCAGATCCCGCTCAAGTCGGCGAGAGAGATGACGGCAGTCCTCAACCGCCCAACGGCGCTCCGCGCCGAACCGGGCAGCCCACCGCAGCAGACCAAGATGATCATGGCTGGTCGTGCCGACAGTGATCTGACCAAGCGGTCTGCCGCGGTCGTCGACCGCGACGATGGTGTGGGTCCGCTTGTGAGCATCAACCCCGAATGTGACCATGGAACCGTGTCCTTTCCTCATCTGGATGGGCACGGGTCGACCGGTCGGCATATCCCAGTCAGGGCGATGACACGCTCCTCTTAAGCCAAACCGGAAGACCCTACGAGTCCGGCAGGCCGCAGAACGGACAGTAGCCACCGAGGCAATAAACATGGTGGAGCGAGCCCGCCGGACTCGCTCATGCTTCCACTGGGATTAACGGTGTAAGTGGCGGTTTCATGATCAGTTGGCCTTCGTCGGCATCCGGTCGGCGAAGGTGATGGCGAAGGCGTTTAGGGCTGGCTTCCACCGCACAGCCCATCGTGTCTGGCCGCTGCCTTTGGGGTCTAGGGATCGGGTGACCAGATACAGGCATTTCATGGCGGCCTGCTCGGTGGGGAAATGCCCACGGGCCTTGACCGCCCGCCGGTAACGCGCGTTCAGGCTTTCAATAGCGTTTGTCGAGCACAGCACTTTGCGGATCTCCAGGTCGTAGTCCAGGAACGGGATGAACTCTTCCCAGGCGTCGCGCCAGAGTCGGATGATCGCCGGGTATCGGGCGCCCCACTTGGCGTCGAGGTCGTCCAGGGCAGCAGCGGCGGCGGCGGCGTTGCTGGCGGTGTAGATCGGCTTCAGGTCCCGACTCAGTTCGTCCCAGTACTTCCTGGACGCGAACTTGAACGTGTTGCGGATCAAATGGATCAGACAGGTCTGCACGATTGTGCGGGGCCAAACTGCGTTCACACTGTCGGGCAGGCCCTTGAGACCGTCGCAGACCAGGAAGAACACGTCGGCGACGCCACGGTTTTTCAGCTCGGTGAGCACCGCCATCCAGAACTTCGCCGACTCCCCGCCGCCGTCGCCGAACCACATCCCCAAGATGTCCTTGTGGCCCTCCAGGTCGACCCCGATCGCGGCGTAGACGGGCCGGTTAGCGACCTGGCCGTCGCGGACCTTCACGTTGATCGCGTCCAGAAACACCGCAGCGTAGACCGACTCCAGCGGCCGGCTGGTCCACGCCGCCATCTCCTCCACCACCCGATCGGTGATCCGAGAGATGGTGTCCTTGGAGACCTGGGCGTCATAGATCTCGGCGAAATGCGCGGCGATGTCGCCGGTGGTCAACCCGCGGGCATACAACGACAACACGATCTCATCGATGCTGGACAGCCGGCGTTGCCGCTTCGCCACGATCACCGGCTCGAAGCTGCCCTCCCGATCCCGCGGCACCTGAATATCGACCTCCCCGGAGCCGGTTAACACCGCCTTGGCGCGTTTGCCGTTGCGGGAGTTGCCCCGGTTCCGGCCGACCGGATCATGTTTGTCGTAGCCCAGATGCTCGGCCATCTCCTCATCCAAGGCTGTCTCCAGCACCGTCTTGGTCAGCGCCTTCAACAGCCCGCCCGGGCCGGTCAGTGCGACCCCTTCAACGCGGGCCTGGCGGACCAGCTCCCTGGCCGCGGC
>DATFOP010000120.1:0-2957 GCA_035265505.1 Propionibacteriaceae bacterium
GGGGCCGGCTTCGTTGTTCTTCTTATTCTTCTGCATATTCTGCGGCCAGACCTCGATCCCTCATGGCGCTTCATCAGCGAGTACGCCGTAGGCCGGTTCGGGTATCTGATGATCATCGCCTTCCTGACGCTGTCCGCCGGCTATGTCAGCCTCTTTCTTGCCATTCGGTCCCAGGTCCCATCGATCTGGGGGAAGGTTGGCTTGATTGTGCTCCTGGTCAGCGCAGCCGGCATGGCCATCGCAGGAGTCTTCGTCACCGATCCGATCACCACGCCCGCAACCGAACGAAGCATGACCGGGCGATTGCATGAGGTCGGGGCCTGGCTTGACCTTACGCCGATCGCTGCACCCCTCATCTCATGGAGCGTTGCCCGGCACAATCCACATTGGGCGGCTGCCAGACGCTCCCTGCTCTGGACCGGCTGGCTGCCCCTTCTCGGCTTGGTGATCTTCATCGGCTCAACGGTGATCTTCGGCCAAGAAACCCCGGGACCCGAAGCGCCCATCGGCTGGCCGAATCGGCTGCTGATGATCACCTACTGCATCTGGCTGATCGTGTTTGCCTGGCAGGCCCTGAGGCTGCGTAAGCAAGCTGACCCGCATCTGCAACGACGCCGGCTAAGGCAGAAGTACTCACAGTGATGAACACCGATTGGCCCGCTTTGCCGATGCCGAAGCCTGGAGGCGGTCTGAAGTCTGGAAGAACGCACTCCGACCACGGAGCGCACGAGCAAGGAGGCCGTCATGCCACTCTTCTTGGACGTACACAATGCACTCCCCGAGGGAGCTACAGCGAAAGAAGTTGACGACGCGCACCTGGCCGACCTTGAGGTTCAGGACCGGTACGGCGTCCGCTACATCAACTATTGGGTGGATGTGAAGGAAGGCAAGGCCTTTTGCCTGGTCGAGGCTCCGGATGCCGACGCCGCACGGGCCTGCCATCGCTCTGCACACGGACTCCTTGCCGACGAGATCTATGCCGTCGTTCAAGGCTGAACGCGGCGGCATGGTCTCGTCGAGCGTTCAAAGTATGCCGGTGTCGACGATATGGTGCTGGATGCCGTACGAAGCGGCGGCCGTGCGTGAGCGAACCCCCAGCTTGTCGAAGATGTTCGTCACGTGACGGTGCACCGTGCGCTCGCTGAGGAACAGCTCGCTGGCGATCGCGTGGTTCGTCTTGCCGGCTGCGATGAGCTTCAGCACCTGCGTCTCGCGAGCGGTCAGGCCGTGGGAGCTGACCGGCTGGGACGGGTTCAGTAGGGTCTCGACCCGATGCAGATCGGGGCGGGCTCCGAGACGGGAGAACGTGGCCCGCGCCGACTGGAGCTCGAGCTGGGCGGCCTCGTCGTCCCCCATGGCGCGGCACGCGAGGGCGATCAGAACGGACAGGGTGGCGACGGCGTAGGGGGCCTCGATTTCACGCCACCACCGCGCGGCGCTGCGCAGTAGCGGGAGGGCGGTCGCCACATCGCCCTCGTCTAGGGCGACCGCGCCCTTAGCGGCATCGACCTCGACCTGGACGGCCGGGGTGTCGTACACCTCGGCGATCAATTCCATCTCATCGACCGCGGCCCGCGCGGCATCGACGTTTCCGGCGGCCAGCATGATGGTGACGCAAGCGGATAGCAGTCCCAGCCGCTCCAATTTTCCTTGGGTCTCGGTGAGTGCTCGTCGGATACCGACGACTGCTGCGTCGACGTCGTCCTGAGCGAGCCTCAGCATTGCCAGCCCCGGCTGGATCGCCGCGCCGCACTCGGCCGCCCGACGGTAGGCATCCTCGGCTTCTGGGCTGCCAAGGAGCCGGTGTGTCTCACCGAGCTCGTAGAAGGCGTGCCCCGCAATGCGCTGACCGAAGCCGCGGGTCAGGTCGTCGCAGACCATGGCTACCTCGGCGAGCGCTTCTCGCCAATCACCAGAGAGTCGCATGAGACAGGACCGGTAGATCCGGCAGTCGCCGAAGTACGCGCCCCCGAGCTGGGGAAGCGAGTCGAGCCACGCGCTCAGTGCCAGCGTCCACTCTCGGGCGCGGGCGAACTCGCGGGCCTCCTGACATGTGCCGATCGCGCTGCAGTACAGCATGCTCGTCGCCCTCGGCGAGGTGTCGCGATCGACGACCAGCAGCATCGCCTCGTCGAGTCCGCTGATGCCTTCCTTCAGCCGTCCTGACTTGATCAGTGCCCTGCCCCTGATCATGGTGGCGAAAGCGACCAGATCGATCTGCCCGAGTCGTGACCCGACTTCGGCAGCGAGCTGCAGGAGCTGTACTGCGGCGGCGTAGTCGGCCGCCGCTATCAGGGAATAGGCGTCGGCGACCAGAAACCAGCCGTTGTCGCTGATGGGCAGCGAGCGGTCGGGGTGGGCGAGCAGCGGCTGGGCGCCCGAGTCCTCGCCCGCCGGCACCTCTGGTGTGCGATGTTTCTGCGCGAGACTTCGCACCTGCGCCAGCCACCCGTTCGCGCGGGCGAACTCGCCGTTGATGATCAGTGCCTGCCACCGCCAAAAGGCCGAGGTGACCGCCCGGTCGATCTCGCCCGCTTCCATCCGCGCCTGGAACGCACGCCGAAGCGTCGCGATAGCCTCTTCCCCCCGGCCGAGCACCTGCGAGGCCTCGGCGAGAGCCTCGAGATCGTCGGCGGCCAGGGGCTCCAGCTGATCAGCGGTCGCGAACTCGTCACACGCCTCAGTCCAGCGCGACTGGAGGTGCAACTCCCGAGCCCGGCTCAGCCGAGTGGCAACGTCCGCCATCGACGCCCCTTCCCTTCCACCAGCATCCACCACGAAGAGGGCTCGGTAGAAGTACTCACAGGGATCGGCACCGAATGGCCCGCTGTGCCGATGCCGAAGGGCAGGAGGCGACCGCACCCTGAAGAAAACGCACCCGAACGCCGGAGTGCGCTCAGCGAGGAGGTCGTCATGGACGCACCATTCATCTTCATCGGGACCCACAAGGTCAAGCC
>DATFOP010000121.1:0-3344 GCA_035265505.1 Propionibacteriaceae bacterium
CGCAAGGTCATCCTCGGCAGGCCGAACTCGCGTTCCTCGTTGTAGAAGTTGCCGTCGAAGTACGGTGCCTTGCCGACCAGGAACTGCGGCAAGTTGTCCAACCAGAACTGGTGGAAATGGTCACTACCCACCATCACAAGGACGTCCGGTCTCGCCCGGGTGAGCGTCTCGCGGAAGCGCTCAATCTTCGCCACCCACTCGTCGGCGAACGGCGGTCGATCCGCGCCGGTGGACGTGCTCGCGCGGTAGTAGAAGGGATGGTGGGTCGAGGCGATCACCGCGGCGATGCTGGCCATGTGCGGCTCCCTGCTAGTCCTGATCTTGATCCGGATCGACGTACATCGCGTTGCCGTCGACGGTGCGATAGACGGCCATGCCGATCGGTCGGCGGCGTTCCTCGGCCAGCTGACCGAGCAGGCCGGCGGTCCTGGCCAGCAGGGCGAAGCCGCGCAGCAGCTCGACCGGCAGGCCGAGATCGGCCAGCGCGGCACCGCAGACACCGGCTCCGTTCAGCGGCAGCCGGCGACCCAGAACTTGATCATGGACCCGCCCGATCGCCTCGAACAGCTGCAGGTGCGGCCCGCGTAGCCCTTCGTCGGTCGCGATCTTGATCAATACGGGCGTTCGGGGGTCCTCCTCCTTGTGCACCGGATGACCTAGGCCCGGCACATAGCGCCCATCCGCACGCGTGGCGCGCACGGTCTCCAGAGCGAGTTCATCCCACTCAGCGTCGTTGCTCGGGAGCTCGCCCGAGTGGCGGCCCAAAGCCGCGTGTAGGTACATCCCGCTGTCCTCGGTCACCCCGAGGAACCTGGATCCGCCGCCCAAGAGTCCAGCCGCCAGCGCACCCTGCAGCGAATCTGGGGCGGACAGGTAGGTCAATCGTGCGGCTATGGCCGTCGGGGTGAAGCCATGGTCGGCCAGCGCCACCAATACAGCCTCGAACACCCGGACCTCCGAGGGTGTCGGGCGGCGCAGTGTAACCAGCCAGAACGCCAATTCACCGAAGCCAACCTGGCCCATCAGATCCCGCGCCACGTCAAAGCCCAGCAGCCGGATGTGGTCGGCGTCCGAGGTGCCGAGTGAGGTCGGAAAAGTGAGGGCCGGCTCGGTCATCATTCCTCCGGGTGCGCTAGCCAGTCGCGGATCTCGGCCCTATGCTCATCCAGCCCGGGAGGTGGATAGCGGTAGCCGGCCGGGGTCTCGGACAGGGTGATGGGGTGACGGACGGATGGGACCGCCGAGCCTGGAGCGCCAACGACGACCACCGGGTCAAGTCCGATCTCCTGCGCGAAGGCCACCCCGGCGTCGAGGGTGTTGATCGGACCGCACGGCACGCCGGCCGCGATGATGGTGTTGAACCATTCCTGCTTCGTCCGGGTCTGCAGCTTGGCCACCAACAGCGGGCGGAGCTGATCACGGTTGGCCGTCCGGTCTTCGTTGTGAGCGAACCGGGGGTCGTCGACCAGATCGCGCAGCCCGAGCACCTCACACAACTTGCGAAACTGGCCGTCGTTGCCGGCGGTGATGATCAAGTCGCCATCGGCGCAGGGGAGGGGCTCGTACGGGAACAGGCTCGGGTGGCTATTGCCCATCCGGTACGGCACCACGCCGCCGGCCACCACGGCGCTGGAGTGGTTGACTAAGCCAGACAGCGCTGAGGACAGCAGGTTCACCTCGACGTGCTGTCCTCGTCCGGTCTCATGCCGTTTGTGCAGGGCGGCCAGCACGCCGATGGTCGCATGGAGGCCGGCCATCACGTCGAAAACCGAGATGCCGGCCCGGTACGGTGGCCCATCCGGGTCACCGGTCAGGCTCATCAGACCTGACATCGCCTGGACGATCAGGTCGTAACCAGGCAGCACGGCGCCCCTTTCGGTCGTGCCGAAGCCACTGATGGATGCGTAGATGATCTTGGGATTGGCCACCGCGACCTCCTCGTAGTTCAGACCGAATCGGGCCAATCCGCCCGGCCGGAAGTTCTCGATCACGATGTCGGCTCGATGGGCCAGCTCCCGGGCCAGGGCGGCGTCCTCGGCGTCGGCGAAGTCAAGCGCGATCGAGCGCTTGTTGCGATTGATGCCGAGGTAGTAGGTCGCGACTCCGTCCCTGGCCGGCGGCTGCCAGGTCCGGGTGTCGTCTCCGCGCGGGCCCTCCACCTTGATCACATCGGCGCCGAGGTCCGCGAGCAGCATGGTCGCGTACGGGCCGGCCAGAATGCGCGAGAAGTCAGCGACAAGCAGGCCCGTCAATGGTCCCGGAAAGTTCTCGTCTGGCACCAACACCTCAGCTCTTGTCCGTCAGACGGACAATCATCCGTTCTTGGCTTGAGTGTGGTCTCGACCGTAATTTATGTCAAGAATTCGTGGACATCCGGACCGCGCTCGGCGTAGTTTGCGCCTAAGAGAGATGTGCTGACCGTCTTACGGACTTATGTCCGGAAATGACCTCGACGAGGAGGAGTCTGTGTCCGAGAACAGGGGGGAGTCGCCAGGCGGCTCGGGCATCGTGCTGCGTCACGGGACGGTGCTCACCATGGATGAGAGCCGCCAGGTGCTGACGGATGCCGACGTCCTGGTGGTCGGGGATCGGATCGCCGCGGTCGGAACCGGTCTGGAGGTGCCGCCGGGAACCCAGGAGATAGAAGCGACCGGCGGGATCGTCATGCCCGGCATGATCGACACCCATCGCCATCTGTGGCAGACCGCAATGCGGGGCTACGGCGCCGACTGGACGCTGACGCAATACTTCGTCTGGTACTACCTCGAGCACGGCCGCAAGTTCAGGCCCGAGGACATCTACGCCGGCAACTTGCTCGGCGCCATCGAGGCGATCGACGCCGGCGTCACCACCACGGTGGATTGGTCGCACGGACTGCAGACCGTCGAGCATGCAGCCGCGGCCCTCGAGGCGCTCAAAGAGGTTCCCGCTCGGTTCGTCCTGGCGTACGGCAACATTCAAGCCGGGCCGTGGGAGTGGACCGCCCAGCCGGAAGTACGCCGGTTCCTCGAAGCGTGCAAAACCAAGGCCGATGACCGGTTGGGCGTCCAGCTGGCGTTCGACGTCACCGGTGATCCCGCCTTTCCGGAGCGGGCGGCGTTCGAGGTGGCTCGCGATCTTGAGCTACCCGTGACGACGCACGCCGGCGTCTGGGGCGCGACGAACGACGACGGAATCCGCCTCATGCACGAGAACGGTTTTGCCACCCCTCAGACGGTCTTTGTCCACGCCGCCACTCTGGAGGCGGACTCCTACCTGCGAATTGCCGCGAGCGGCGGTTCGATCTCCGTGTCGACCGAGTCGGAGCAGAGCGCCGGTCAGGGCTACCCGCCGACCTGGCAGGT
>DATFOP010000122.1:0-7569 GCA_035265505.1 Propionibacteriaceae bacterium
AGCCAGATCGCCCCAATGATCTTGATAGGCATCGACTACTGGACGACCCGTTATCCGGCCTGGCCGCTACTGGAACGACTCGGCCACGGCAGGCTGATGGGAAAGGTCGTTCATTGCGTCGACGACGTGGCCGATGCGATCGACCTTCTCGGGTGTTGAGCACACCACATCCATGCTGACTGAACAGTGGACCTTCATAAGTTGTTGCCAGCTCGCTCCCAGAGCGCTGCCAGCCCGTGCGCGAATCCTCGATCTCGACCAAGCGTCGGCACACCGCCGACTCGAGAAGGAGGAACGGATACGTGTCACGACCTAAGAAGGCTCTCGCGGTTTCGGCGGCTGTCGGAGTGACCGCTCTTGGCGCTGCGGTGGGATTCTCCAGCCTGGCCAGCGCTGACCCGACAGCCACGCCCACACCGTCCGGTACGCCTTCGGCCGGAACACCGGACTCCAACCAGACCGGCAGGACGGGCGATCATGGTCCGGGGCGAGGATTGCGGGGTGAGCAGCTGGCCCAGCAACTGGCCAGCAAGCTTGGCGTCACGCAGGACAAGGTCGCTACCGCGCTTCAGGAGATTCGCGAGGAGAACCAGCCGACCGCCAGGCCTGATCCCCGCCAGCGGCCCGACCTTGCCGAGCGGGACGCCGCCCTCGCCCCGGCGCTCGCGGCGAAGCTCAACATCGAGGAAGCCAAGGTCAAGGCCGCCCTCGACGAGATTCGATCAGAGCGCCAAGTCGCCGAGGCAGCCGCGCTCAAGGAACGACTCGACGCAGCGGTCGCGGCAGGGACACTGACCCAGGCCGAGGCGGATGCAGTCCAGAAGGCCGTCGACAGGGGAGTGATCCACGCCGGTCGCTGAGCGATCGGTTACTCCGAGCTGAAGACTGCGGCAAGCGAGGCGGCCCGCTCGCTGCGGAATACATCCTCCAGCATCACCGGGGATCCGTCGGGTCCGGTCAGCGGCACCCGCCAGTTCGGGTACTCGTCGATCGTGCCGGGTTGGTTCTGAGCCCGTCGATCCCCTACCGCGTCAGCGAGCGAAAGGCACAACAGTCGCGACGGGGTCCAGGTGAGGTAGCGGTGGAGGGCGCGGATGGTCTCCTCGACATCCGCGCCCTCAGCCAGTACACCGAGGTCGCGCAGGTTGTCCAACCAAGCCTGTCGATCCTTTTCATCCGCCTCGAGCTCCTCCTCGAGCGATCGGGTGAGAACGCCCAACTCATCGCGCAGCCGGACGTGATCACCGGCCAGGTACCCGGCTGTCGGCGGCAGATCGTGAGTTGTCACCGACGCCAGACAATACTCACGCCACCATTCCGGTCGCAGCGGCGCTCCCCCGGCGTTCCACTCGAATTCGAACCAGAGAATTGACGTACCCAGGATCCCCCGCTCGCGAAGGTAGTCCCGCACCCAAGGCTCCACGGTGCCCAGATCCTCACCGACCACGAGCGCTTCGGCCCGATGAGCTTCCAGCGCGAGGATGCCGATCATGGCCTCATGGTTGTAGCGAACGTAGGTTCCCTCGGTCGGGCCGGAACCGTCAGGGATCCACCAGAGCCGGAACAGCCCGATGACGTGGTCGACACGGATTCCGCCCGCGTGCCGCAGGATGGTGGCGACCATCTCCCGAAAGGGCGCATAGGCGGCCTCAGCCAGCCGGTCCGGCCGCCAAGGTGGCTGGGTCCAGTTCTGACCATTCTGGTTGTACGGATCGGGCGGGGCCCCGACTGCCATGCCCTTGGCGTACGAGTCCTGCAAGCTCCACGCGTCGGACCCCGCCGGATGCACCCCGACCGCCAGGTCATGCATGATGCCCAGACCCATCCCGGCGCGCCGCCCCGCACTTTGTGCTGACGCAAGCTGTTCGTCTATCAGCCACTGGAGCCAGCACTCGAACTCGATCTCCCGGGCATGATCGTGTCGAAACTGGGAGACGGCCGGCGAGTCCGGATGCTGCAGCTCCCCCGGCCACTCAGGAAATCGCGGACCATGATGCTTGGCCAGCACCGCCCAGGTAGCGAAGTTCTGCAGACCCGCGCCCTCCCGGCGGCGATACGCATCGAACGAGGTCTGGCGGCCTGCAGTCCGGGGCACCGAGAAAAGAATCGACAGAGCCTTGCGCTTGGCTTTCCAGGAGCGGTCTCGATCGATCGGCGCAGCCGGGTCGAAATCGACCATGAGCTTGTTCCGACGCTTATTGATCTTCGTCCGTTGGTCGTCGTCGGCGAGCGCGTACTCGGGAATTCGCTCGACGCGGAGATAGAGCGGATTGGCGAAGCGTCGGCTACTGGGCAGGTAGGGCGAGGGCTCCATCGGCGGCACCGGCTCTGCGGCGTGCATCGGATTGACCAGCACGTAATCGCTGCGGTGTTGGGCGGCTGACCACACGGCCAGATCTTCCAGATCGGTGAAGTCTCCGACGCCCCAGGATTGAGCAGACCGCACGCTGTAGAGCTGAGTTGCCACGCCCCAGGCGCGGCGATCTCCGACGCGCTCCGGGAACCCGAGCCAGGCCGGGGTGATGATCAACGGCATTGACGACTCGTGGTCGTTGCTGCGGGCTCGCAATGTGTGGTAGCCCAGTGGCAGGTCGCCCGGCACCTCGAACGAAGCCTCGCCGACCCAGCGGCCGTCGATCTCCCGGGGCGGGGTCCAGTTCTCCAGCTGGCGGATGTGATCACGCCGGCCACCGGTCTCCTCGTCGATCCAGACCTCGACCGGGTCGCCGTGGCTGACGTGCACCCACACTGAGGCCGTACGGTGCTGACGCAGCGCCAGGAATGGCGGGAGCATTCGCGTCCACGGCTCCCGGTGCCGTTCAGCGAGGGCGTGCCAGGCCGAGGCTGGAGTTGCGGCGTCGACCCCTAGTCCGCCAAGCACCTTGATGATGGTCTCGGAAGCCACGATGACGTGCTCGCCCTTCCAGTCCCAGTAATCGGTCGCAATCTGGAAGGCCTCGGCCAACTCGACCAGTGCCTCGTGGTGCTCTGCCGCCTCATCCAGTTCCGCCACGTCGCAATCCTCGCCATCGGTATCACGTGCTGCAACTGCGCCCCTCCTGAGCTCCATGAAGCCAAGGAGCAAAGATGTCGTCTCGACGGCGTCAGGGCTTCACCCCGAGCAACGCGTAGTGGATCACCTTAGGCTTGCCGGCATGGACCAGCGACGCTCCCTGCTCGTCCTCCGCCATGCCCAAACCGAAGACATGAGGCCCGGCCGGCGGGACGTGGAGCGACGGCTCACCGCCAACGGTGAACGCCAGGCGGCTGAGGCGGGCGAGTACCTTCGCAAGCGGGGCATCAAGAGGTCTACGCCGGAGGCTGTTGGCGCTGTCGATGGCCGCTTTCCCGCGGCTGCGCTGGCCGAGCTCGAGTTCGACGGAAAGTGGTCCCGACTCGACGCGTGCTCGTTGCTCTTTGTCTGGTTGCCGGCGACGTGAGGGTCGTCGTTCTCTCCGACACCCACTCGCCACGGCGGTGGAAGCGCTGCCCCCCTGAGGTTGCGTACTACCTTCAGAGGGCGGACATGATCCTGCACGCCGGAGATGTCTGCACCGTGGATGTGCTGGAAGAGCTCAGCCGCTATGCGCCAGTGTGTGCGGTTCTGGGCAACAACGACCTGCCTGAGGTCGCTGAGTGGGGAGCGCCTGAGACGCTTGAGATGGTGTTCGACGGCCTCAGGGTGGGCATGATTCACGACAGCGGCCAGGCGACCGGGCGGATGGAAAGGATGCGACGTCGGTTTCCGGATGCCGATCTAGTGATCTTCGGGCATTCGCACATCCCGATGGACGCCGAGCAGAAGGGTCTCCGGATCCTCAATCCCGGCTCGCCCACCGATAAGCGCCGGCAGCCCTATGGCAGCTTGGGTGTGCTCGAGATCGGCGACGGGCGATTACAAGACGTGCGCATCGCCGCCCTGCGCTAGGCCCGCAACTTCGTTGTGGCCGTTTGGATCCTGGACGGGCTCAGACTGCGGGCTGCAGCGTTACGAGGTATGCGCCGCGAGCTGCCCGCAGGCGCCGTCGATCTCACGGCCGCGGGTATCTCGTACGGTCACCGGCACGCCCTTGGCCTCCAGCCGTCGGACGAACTCGTCCTCGTCTCGACGCCGGGAGGCGGTCCAAATGGAACCCGGGGTCGGGTTCATCGGGATCAAGTTGACGTGGACCCAGCCCCAGTTGCCACGCCGCCGCAACACCCGCGCCAAGAGGTCAGCCCGGAACGGCTGGTCATTGATGTCTCGGATGAGGATGTACTCGATCGACACTCGGCGTTTGGTGAGCCGGGCGTACTCCCACGCGGCGTCCACGACTTCAGCGACGTTCCAGCGGGTGTTGATCGGCACCAGTTCGTCGCGCAGCTCGTCGTCCGGCGCATGGAGCGAAAGCGCCAAGGTGACCGGGATCCCCTCGGTGGCCAGCTGCTGCATTCTCGGGACCAGGCCTACGGTCGACACGGTGATGCCGCGAGCACTCATGCCCAAGCCGTCAGGTGTTGGTGTGACCAGCTGACGGACGGCGTCGATGACAGCCCTATAGTTCGCCAGGGGCTCCCCCATCCCCATGAAGACCACGTTGGTGATCCGCGCACGACCCCCGGGAATCTCACCACGGTCGAGCTTGCGGGCGCCGTCCATCACCTGCTCCACGATCTCTGCGGTGCTGAGATTGCGCTGTAGGCCGCTCTGCCCGGTGGCGCAGAACGGGCAAGCCATCCCGCAGCCGGCCTGGCTGGAGACGCACATGGTGACCCGGTCGGGATAGCGCATCAGCACGCTCTCCACGAGGGACCCGTCATGGAGTCGCCAGAGCGTCTTGACCGTCGTGTCGCCGTCGCAGGTCAGATCCTGCACCGGAGTGAGCAGAGACGGGAGAAACCGCTCCGCCAACGACTCGCGGATGCTGACCGGCAGGTCGGTCCACTCCGCAGGATCTGTACGAAAGCCCTCGAAGTAATGTGCCGACATTTGCCGAGCGCGGAAGGCCCGGTGCCCGGCGGCTTCCACGTACTCCCGGCGCTGGGCAGGCGTCAGGTCAGCCCAGTGCCGCGGTGGCTGACCGCGACGCGGAGCGTTGACGACTAAGGGAAGACTTTGGCTCATCCGCCCGGAACCAAGATGTACATGATCAACCAGGCTACCGGGGCAGCAAAGAGGAGCGAATCAAGACGATCCATGACTCCCCCGTGCCCGGGTAGGAAGGAACTCATGTCCTTGATCCCGAGATCTCTCTTGATCATCGACTCGATGAAGTCACCACAGGTACCGATGGCGACCAGCGCGACACCGAGCAGTATTCCCACCCAGAAAGCGACGTTCAGCCCGAAAATCGCGGTGCCGACTCCGGCCGCGACGCCGAAGATCAGCGAACCAGCCAGGCCCTCCCAGGACTTCTTGGGGCTGATCCGCGGAGCCATCGGGTGCTTACCAAATAGCACACCGGCGATCAGCCCTCCGGTGTCGCTCATCGCCACCACGAGCACGAACGCTACGATCCGCGCGGCGCCTTGCTCGGCGGCAATCATGAGCACGGCGAAAGAGGCCAGCAGCGGGACATAGGCGATGATCAGCAAGCTGGCCGCGACATCGCGTACGTAGCCGGCTGAGCCTTGCGGCATCCGCCAGATCATGGCAGCGATGACGGTGATCGCGACGCAGCTGAGCACCAACCCGATCATGGGCAGGGCCACCGGGAGCATCTCACCGAAGACGTACGGCACGAGGGCGACCAGGACACAGCCTGCCATGATCGGGACCGGCGCCGCGTGCATGCCCTGCCGGCCCAGCTCGCGTTGTAGTTCTCGGGCCGCGGCCGCCGTGGCCGCGGCAATCAGCAGGACCAAGCCGAGGTGAAAGTAGAGCAGACAGACGACCGCAACCGCTCCGAAACCGACTCCCACGCCAATCGCGGCCGGGAGATGGCGGCCCACCCGGCCGTACGTGGGCGTCGGCGGGCGATCGATCGGCGCGTCAGCGGACACGGTCACCGGGCTGGTCGGGTTCTAGACCTCAAGCAGCTCGGCTTCCTTGTGCTTGAGCACTTCGTCGATCTCCTCGACGTGCTTCTTGGTCGAGGCGTCGAGCTGCTTCTCCGCTCGGGCCACCTCGTCCTTACCGACTTCGGAGTCTTTCACCATCTTGTCCAGCGCCTCCTTGGCGTGACGACGAGCGGCGCGCACCGAGATCCGTGCTTCCTCGGCCTTGTGCTTCGCCAGCTTGGTGTACTCCTTGCGCCGCTCCTCGGTGAGCTGGGGCAACGTCAGTCGAATGGTGTTGCCGTCATTCGATGGGTTGACGCCCAAGTCGGAATCACGGATGGATCGCTCGATCGCCGCCATCGCCGTGCGGTCATAGGGAGTAATCAACACAACTCGGGCGTCGGGCACGTGGAAGGTGGCGAGCTGTTGCAGCGGGGTCTGGGTTCCGTAGTACTCGGCGGTGAGCTTGGCGAACATCGCGGGGTGCGCCCGCCCGGTACGGATCGCTGCGAACTCCTCCTTGGCGTACTCGATCGCGTTTGCCATTCTCGTCTCGGCTTCGCGAATGATGTCGGAGATCACGGAAATCTGCTCCTTAGGCGTGGACGATCGTACCGATCTTCTCACCTGCAACCACCCGGACGATGGTTCCATCGGTATCCAGGCTGAAGAAGATCATCGGCAACTTGTAGTCCCGGGCCATGCTGATCGCGGTGGCGTCGGCGATCTTCAGGTCGCGCGCCAGGTAGTCGTCGTAGGTCAGTTCGTCGAACTTTGTCGCTCCGGGATGCGTCTGCGGATCCGCGTCGTACACGCCGTCGACGCCTTGCTTGCCCATCAGCAACACCTCCGCACTGATTTCCAGTGCTCGCTGCGCTCCCACCGTGTCGGTGGAGAAGTACGGCATCCCCGAGCCCGCGCCGAAGATCACTACCCGGCCTTTCTCCAGGTGCCGTTCGGCTCGCCTGGGGATGTAAGGCTCCGCGATCTGGCCCATGGTGATCGCGGTCTGGACCCGGGTCTGGACGTCCAACTTCTCCAGGAAGTCCTGCAACGCCAGGCAGTTCATCACCGTGCCGAGCATTCCCATGTAGTCGGCACGGTCTCGTTCCATCCCGCGCAGCTGCAGCTCCGCGCCGCGGAAGAAGTTACCCCCGCCGACCACGACCGCGACTTGGACACCGGATCGTACGACATCCGCGATCTGCGCGGCCAGGGCGGCCACCATGTCCGGGTCGACGCCAACCTTTCCGCCACCGAACACCTCACCGGACAGCTTCAGCAGGACTCGTTTGTAAGGACTGGTCACAGCACCTCCGGATCGATGGTCGTGTCAGGGAAGCGGTGAGCTTGGCCGACAGGCCGGTTCGAGCAAGCTCAGCGCTCACAACTCAAGCGCCACTTGCCTCGAAACGCGCGAACCGCTTGATGGTCAGCCCGGCGTCGGAAAGGAGTCTGCCCACCGGCGTCTTGTTATCGGTGACCGAGGGCTGGTCAAGCAGGACGACGTCCTTGAAGAAGGCATTGACTCGGCCCTCGACGATCCTCGGTACGGCCTGCTCAGGCTTGCCTTCTTCCCTTGCCGTGGCC
>DATFOP010000123.1:0-2622 GCA_035265505.1 Propionibacteriaceae bacterium
GCCGATCCATCCCGGCGACGTCTTCATCATCGCCTCCAACTCCGGGGTCAATGGGTCGGTGGTGGGCCTGGCCCTGCTGGCCAAGGAGAAGGGCCATGACGTCATTGCGGTGACCTCACTCCAGCACACCGCGCAGGTGGGACCGAAGCATCCCAGCGGCCTCCGACTGTCGGAGGTCGCCGACGTGGTGATCGACAACCTCGCGCCGTATGGCGACGCGACTCTTGCCCTGCCGGGAGGTGTTGCCGTCGGCTCAGTCTCGTCGATCACGAGCGCCTTTCTCGCCCAGCTGCTGACCATCGGTGTCGCCGAGCGGATGAACGGGAACGGCCGAGTGCCTCCGCTCTACCTGTCGGCAAACATCCCTGGCGGAGACGAGCACAACCGTGCGCTCGAGAAGAAGTACGAGGGGCGGATCCGGCGCATCACCTGAGAGCGAACCGGCCGAGCAGCGTGTCGCTTCGCCCCGGACGGACAACAGCATCAGCATTTCCAGCAAGGCATCCAGGAAACCAACAAGGATCGATCGGAAGGGACATCACATGGACATCAATGTCAAGGCGCTCGGGCGACGCGACTTCCTCCGCGGCTCACTCGCCGCGGCAGCTTTGGCCGCCACAGGGTCGCTGGCGTCCTGCGCAACCTCGGGCACAGGCACAGGCACTACGGAAACCTCTGCCCCGGCGGGGCAGACGAGCGACACCAATCCCTTCGGGGTGAAGTCGGGTACGACTGTTGACGCCGTTATCTTCAACGGCGGGTATGGCATCGACTACGCGGAGTTCGCCGGTAAGCAGGTCGAGGCGAAGCAGTCCGGTGTGACGGTGAAGGTCACTCCCGTCACCAAGGTCGCCCAGTCGCTGCAGCCGCGCTTCGTCGCGGGCAACCCGCCGGACGTTATCGACAACAGTGGCGCCGGCGAGATCGGGATCAACACGATTCGTGATCAGCTGGCCGAGCTGAACGACGTCATTGAGGCAAAGAACTACGAGGGCACAGTCATCAAGGACACGCTCTACCAGGGCGTTACCGAGCCGGGAACGTTCGACGGCAAATTCATTGTGCTGAACTATGCCCTCACGGTCTACGCAATCTGGTACTCGGCCTCACTCTTCGAGAAGAACGGCTGGACTGTTCCCAAGACGTACGAGGAGATGCTGGCACTCGGCGCCGAGGCCAAGGGCAAAGGCAAGTATCTGCTTGGCTGGGGCAAGGAGGCGGCGACCTACTACCAAACGATGGCCATCGCTTCGGCCATCAAGGAGGGGGGCGACGAGGTGCGGTTGGCGCTGGAGAATCTCAAGCCGGATTGCTGGTCGCTCCCTCCGGTTCAGGACGTCTTCAACGGCCTGAAGAAGATCATCGACGCCGGTTACGTTAAGCCCGGTGGAGCTGGGACAGTGTTCACCGCCGCGCAGGCGCAGTGGAGCGAGGCAGAGCAGTTCATTCTCTATCCGTCGGGCGGGTGGATCGAGAACGAGATGAAGGACCAGACGAAGTCGGGCTTCAAGATGACTGGCGCGCCTGAGCCGGTCGTGTCCAGTAGCTCAAAGATGCCCTACGAGGCGTTGCACTCGACTGCTGGCGAGCCCTACATCGTCCCGTCGCAGGGCAAGAATCTCGCCGGCGGAAAAGAGTTCCTGCGCGCGATGCTATCCAAGGACGCCGCGGTGAACTTCGCAAAGACGAAGCTGGCCTCGACCATCGTCAAGGGTACTGTGCCACCGGACGGGTTCGGTTCGACGGCGCTGCAATCCCAGATCCAGATGCTCGAGGCGGCAGGGACAAACGTGTTCTCATGGAACTTTGTCCTCCTCTATGGCATGAACACAGATCAGCTCGTGGTTTGGAATACGTTCCTCGCCGGCGGCTCGAGCGTGGCCGAACTCACCAAGGATCTGCAGGAGATCACCGACAAGGTCGCCAAGGATGATTCGATCAAGAAGGTGCCAGTGTCGTGACTGCGTTGTCCACCGGGGAGCTCACCAGTGGGGTTAGCTCGCCGGGCGGCGGCTTGCGGCGGATCGGCTCCGCTCGCTGGCGGCGGCGAAACCTGACCTTCGACAAGGTCAGCTTCTTCCTGGTATTCCTGATCATCCCGGTCGCGTGGTACATCGGCTTCGTCGTCTCCCCGTTCGTTCAGGCGGCCTATTTCTCGTTGACCGACTGGTCGGGATTCTCGCCCGCGATGAACTTCGTGGGACTGTCCAACTACGCGAAACTGTTATCCGACGACACCTTCCTCAAAGCCGTCGGCAACAACGTCCTGATGGCGATCGTGGTCCCCGTCGTGACGCTGGGCCTGGCGATGTTCTTCGCCACCCTCGTCACGGTCGGGGGATCGACCCGCGGCAACATCCGGGGATTGCGAAACTCGAGCTTCTACCGGGTCATCTCGTTCTTCCCTTACGTGATTCCCGCGATCGTCATCGGGCTCATCTGGTCCCAGATCTACGACCCCAACAGCGGCCTGCTGAACGGAATCCTGACCCGCATCGGTCTGGAGCAGTTCGCCTCGTTTCCCTGGTTGGGCGACGTGCGCACGGCACGGTGGGCCGTCATGTTCGTCATCATTTGGGGCCTGGTCGGTTTCTACATGGTGCTGTTCATCGCCGCCATCAA
>DATFOP010000124.1:0-4946 GCA_035265505.1 Propionibacteriaceae bacterium
TCGATGAGTTCGAGACGTCATTGCGACACCATGTCAATGATGAGGAGACAGACCAGTTCCCCGAGCTGCGAGCCAGGATTCCGCGAGAAGAGCTGGTCGAGATGGCAGGCAAGGTTGAGGGGGCAAAGAAGCTCGCCCCAACTCGGCCGCATCCCCTTGCTCCGAATAGCCAACTCTTCCACAAGCTTGTCGGCCCGGGAGTGGGCATGGTCGATCGCCTACGCGACAAGCTGACCGGACGCTCAACCTAACCCCCGACATCTGGAGTGCGAAATGTTGATCATCGGTGGTATCACGGTGAACGAGGTCCTACTGTCTACGCTGTTCTTCACCTGTGAGACCTGCGGAAATCACGCTGCACATCAGCTGACCAAGCACAGCCGGAAGTTCTCGCTGTTCTTCATCCCGCTCTTCACCGTGGGCAGTCAGTATCGCGATACGTGTACTGCTTGCGGGCGAGTCCTCGAAGTCAGCAAAGACCAGGCTGAGGCAGCCGCAAGTCAGGCAGGCCCTGACCTGCGCTGATGGTCGGCAGTCGGACGCGCCGACGATCCAGTTGTGCGGTTGACGCCACGCACGGCTTTCTTGATGGCGGCAATTGTCGGCGGGGCGACGCTCAGCGACCGGACACCCAGGGCGAGCAGCGTCGACGTGGCGTTGGGATCTGCCGCGATATCTCCGCATATTGACACAGGTACTCCAGCCGACTGCCGGCACAGCTCATCGATCAGCCGCAGCACGCCAGGATCAAGAGGGTTCGCCAGAGCGGCGACGGCGGAGTTGCCCCGATCCACGGCGAGCGCGTACTGCGTCAGGTCGTTTGTGCCGACGCTGAAAAAGTCGACGTGTGGGACGAACTCCGGTGCTCTGAGCGCCACCGCAGGCACTTCCACCATGATGCCGACCTCCAGGCTCCTCGGCCGCCGGGCGTCGCCGGCTTCCTCCAGAAGACTTAGTGCAGCCCGCAACTCGTCGACCGTGGTGACCATCGGGAACATCACCCGGACCGGTGCGTCTGCGGCGACTTCGCAGATCGCCTGCAGCTGGTCGCGGAGAAGTTCCGGTCGGCGCAGTGAAAGGCGGATGCCCCGGAGCCCGAGGAAGGGATTGGCTTCCGGACCTGTGGGCAGAAACGGCAATGGCTTGTCGGCTCCGCCGTCGAAGGTGCGGAAGGTCACCGGGCGCCCGTCGAGTATGTCGGTGATCGCGTGGTACGCGACGATCTGCTCCTGCACCGACGGCGGCTCCTCACGGGCGGGAAAAAGGAACTCGGTCCGGACCAAGCCCACGCCATCGGCATGCCCATCCACGGCCGCTTGAGCATCTTCGATGGATGCGACATTCGCCAGCACAGCAACCTGGACGCCGTCCTGGGTGATTGCAGGCGCAGCGGCTGCTCGCCTGTCGACGGCCTCCGCCTGCAGCCGTTCCGTCACCCGTCGGGTGTAGGCGGCCAGGAGCTCCTCCGGAGGGGACTCGAGCAGAATGCCGTCGTCGGCGTCGACAACAATGGGCGTACCGTCCTCGATGGCAAGCACGACCGGTCCGGCGGCCACCAGCATCGGGATTCCTCTCGAGCGGGCGAGGATCGCTGCGTGCGAGGTCGGGCTCCCGCCAGCCAACACCACCCCTTGCACCAGCCGCAGATCGAGGTTCGCGACCTCGACCGGTGTGAGATCCGCCGCGATCAGAATCCCTTCGCGGGATAGCTGAAGCGGCGGAGCGCCGGATAGATGGTGCAGCACCTGCTCGCCGACCGCGCGGACGTCTGCCGCGCGGGCCCGAAGATAGGGGTCGGGGAGGTCGGAGAACATTCGTTCCACCTGTGTGTACGCGCTGCTCCAGGCCCGCGCCGGAGCCATCCCGGCGTTGATGCTCAACTGCGCGGCGTTGAGCAACTCCGCATCGTCCAGCAAGAGAAGATGGACATCGAAGATCGCCGCCTGGGACGCGTTGGCCTGACTGACCCCCATCCGGGCATCTGCGATCTCCTCGCGCACGGCGTGGATCGCGTCCTGCAGCTGGCGCCAGGACCGTAGGGGGTCCGCCGGCTCGTCGTCGGACTGACTCACCGGCTCCGCGCCGATTCGGGTATGGGCGCGCCAGGCGGGACCGATGGCGATGCCCGGGGCCGCCGTCAGCGGACCGGCCACCCGCGTCTGCGCGGTCGGCGCTGCGATCTCGCCCTCGTCGAAGTTGCGACCGGCCAGCTCGAGGATTTGCTGGAGGCTCTCGCTGGCCTGGCGCCCGGTGACCACCACCTCGACGCGATGGCCCGTTTGCGCTCCCAGGGTGGCAACCCGGCTGATGCTCGAGGCCGGCACGGGGCCAGTGCCGTTGCTCAGGTTGGTGAGTTGAACGGCGGCGTCGAGCCCGCGTACCTGAGCCACAAGCCGGGCCGCGGGACGGGCATGCAGGCCCTGAGGGTTGCCGACGACGAAAGTCCCACGTTCGCTCGTTGAGGTGTCTGCCGGCACGGTGACGGTCGTCGGCGCGGCGCCCAAGTGCGCCCGCTTGGCCGCCAGTCCGGACGACGCCTCTTCCGCGACTTCTTCCAATGGTGCTCCGCCCGCGGCGGTGACGGCTGCGGCGATCAGCCCCTCGACGAGTGGTGCAGGGCTGAGCAGGACATGCGACCTCACGGCATCGTCCAGCAGGTCCAAAGCAAGTTCGCCGCTAAGCACGGCGCTGCCAAGATCGAGCAAGACCAGGACGCCATCCGGGCCGTTCGCCCGCTCGATGGCCTCCTTGACCCGTACGGCGTCCGTGCCGAGAGTCTGCTCGTCCAGGCCGGCCGCAATTTCGATCCGAGGAACCGGAGTGGGCAGCATCTGTCTGGTCATCTCGACCGCGGCCCGAGCGAGCGGCCAGCTGTGCGAAACCACCACAATCCCGACCATCTCTTCACCCGAGGGTGGTTGAGGCGGCTCGAATGAGAAGGGCTGCGGAGGTGGCACCCGGATCCTGGTGGCCGACGCTGCGATCGCCCAGATAACTCGCCCTGCCCTTCCGCGCCACCATGGCGACGGTGGCATTCCGCCCTTCGTCAGCCGCTCGCCGGGCCGCATCTAGACCCGCCGACAACGGTTGAGCGCGATTTCGCTCGAGCGCGTCGATGGCCGGCGCCAGCGCGTCGACCATTGTCTTGTCTCCGACTTCGGCCTTCCCGCGCGACACGAGCCCGTCCAGGCCGGCACGCATCGCGACCGCGAAGGAGCTGGCGTCGAGCTCATTGACCTCACCGGCAGCGCTGGCGAAGCGCAGGAAGAACGTGCCGTACAGCGGGCCGCTTGCTCCGCCCACCGAGCTCACCAGGGTCATGCCGGCCCGCTTGGCCAGGGCCGCCACCGTCGTCCCGGAAAGGTCGGCCACGACCGCCGCCATGCCGCGGGTCATGTTGTTCCCGTGGTCGGCATCACCAATCGCCGCATCCAGATCTGTCAGCACATCGCGATGCTCAAAGATGAGGCGGGCGAACTCGCCCAACCATTCCTTCAGGTCTTCGACGCTTATCAGGCGACCGCCGGCCACGTCAGATGCCCCAGCGAAGTGCGGGTGTCTTGACCGGCGCGTCCCACAGCCGTAACAGGTCGTCATCAACCCGGAGCAGCGTGAGCGAGCATCCGGCCATGTCCAAGGACGTCATGTACGAGCCGACGAGGTTCCGTGCTACCTGGATGCCGCGGCTGGCCAGGATGCTGGCCACCTCGCCATACATCAGGTACAGCTCGAGAAGCGGGCTCGCTCCCAGGCCATTGACGAACGCGATCACTTGGTCGCCGCCTGAGAACGGGAGGTCGTCGAGGACTGGCTCGGTCAGCATCGCAGCAATCTCCTTGGCCGGCGCGATCGGTAGCCGCCGGCGACCTGGCTCCCCATGGATCCCGACACCGAACTCCATCTCCCCATCGCCCAGCTCGAATGTCGGCCTGCCATGCACCGGCACGGTGCAAGAGGTCAGCGCGATTCCCATGCTCCGCCCGTTGGCGATGACCTGGCGTGCGACATCGGCCACGTCATGCAAGGTCCGCCCCTCCTCAGCGGCGGCCCCGGCCAGCTTCTCCAACAACACCGTGGTGCCGACGCCACGGCGCCCGGCCGTCCATGTGCTGTCCTGCACGGCAACGTCATCGTTCACCAAGACCTGAATCACGTCGACTCCGTCCGCGGCGGTGATTTCGGCCGCCATGTCGAAGTTCAGAACGTCTCCGGTGTAGTTCTTGACGATGTGAAGCACGCCGGCGCTTCCATTGACAGCATGGGTGGCTGCAACGATCTGGTCTGGGACCGGCGAGGTGAAGACCTCTCCACAGCAGGCGGCGTCGAGCATGCCGGGACCGACGAAGCCGCCATGCATCGGCTCGTGGCCGGAGCCGCCACCCGAGACGACTCCGACTTTGCCCGCCTGAGGACTATCGCCGCGGATGATCATCTTGTTGGCGTGATCCACACGCAGCTCGGGGTGCGCGGCAGCGACGCCGAGCAAGGCCTCGGTGACGACGGCGGCCGGTTCGTTGATCAGCTTCTTCATATC
The DNA here is from genome assembly GCA_035265505.1 of Propionibacteriaceae bacterium. GTDB lineage: Bacteria > Actinomycetota > Actinomycetes > Propionibacteriales > Propionibacteriaceae > Microlunatus. The sequence continues at coordinate 4,535 of DATFOP010000124.1, forward strand.
AGGCCCCTCTCGAATTGGTATGAGCAGCTGCACTCGGCCAGTGGAGCGGGGAGTCCCTGAGCAATTCAGAGCACCGTCGACATCACCAGTGGCCGGGTCAGGCCGTAGCTCGTAGCGAAGCACACCAAGCCCCCGACCGCTGCGCCGATCAGGATTTCAGCTGTCTGCGGGTGATCCCGGTGGCGTGCCCTTCGCCCGCTGATTCAGATCGCTGCCGGCTAGGTACAGCTGGCTGGGAAGGGCATGGTTCGTCCCACCGGCCCGCGGTTACGACAGAAGAGCAGGCCCTGTTGGTGCAGGTCATAGATGATGCCGGAAATGGCGTTGGGGTAGTTCGTGTTGAGGTGCCCGAGGACGACACCGCTCGCCTTGGCAGACCATGGCGAGTTCCGGACGATGTAGCGGATGCTGG
>DATFOP010000125.1:0-6269 GCA_035265505.1 Propionibacteriaceae bacterium
ATCACCCTCGAGCGAGCTATGTCCTCCGGCGCCACGCAGCTCGAGGCGCTCACTGAGCGCGGCCCAGGCTTCGTCACAGCCTCAGTGATCGACCCCTTCGGCAACGTCTTGGGCTTCATGCACAACCGTCACTACCTCGAATCCTCAACGCCGGAACCAAAGCGTCCTGAAGAACACCACAGGCTCGGCCGAGCCGCGGACCTCAGGGGCACACCGCTGAGAGCGCCCGACCTGACCTGGCAGACACCGCGCTCATCTGGGACGGCGGGGAGTGCCGGCTCCATCCAACTTGACATAATGTCCCTTATCGGACAACCGGGCGGGACGTGCTCGAGTAGCTGAGACTCGGTTCACCGTGCCCTGAAGAGGACCTGGGTCAGCTGCCGACGTAGGCCGCGAGGTGCTCGCCAGTGAGGGTGGACCGGGTGAGGACGAGGTCGGCGGGTGTGCCCTCGAAGACGATCCGGCCGCCTTCGTGGCCGGCGCCGGGGCCGAGGTCGATGATCCAGTCGGCGTGGGCCATGGCCGCCTGGTGGTGCGCGATGACGATCACCGACTTGCCGGAGTCGACGAGCCGGTCGAGCAGGCCGAGCAGCCGCTCGATGTCGTCGAGGTGGAGGCCGGTGGTTGGCTCGTCGAGGACATAGACGCCGCCCTTCTCGGCCAGGTGGGTTGCCAGCTTGAGCCGCTGCCGCTCGCCGCCGGACAGGGTGGGGAGCGGCTGGCCGAGGCTGACGTAGCCGAGCCCGACGTCGGCGAGCCGGGCGAGGATGGCGTGCGCGGCCGGCGTGCGAGCCTCGCCGGCGCCGAAGAACTCTTCGGCCTCGGTCACCGACATCGCAAGCACCTCGCTGATGTCGCGGCCGCCGAGGTGGTGTTCCAGCACCGATGCCTGGAACCGTCGGCCCTCGCATTCCTCGCAGATCGAGGCGACGCCGGCCATCATTGCCAGGTCGGTGTAGATGACGCCGGCGCCGTTGCAATTGGGGCAGGCTCCTTCGGAGTTCGCGCTGAATAGCGCCGGCTTGACGCCGTTGGCCTTGGCGAACGCCTGGCGGATCGGGTCGAGCAGTCCGGTGTACGTCGCCGGGTTGCTCCGCCGAGAGCCACGGATCGGGGTCTGGTCGACCGACACCACTCCTTCCCGCCCCGACACCGAGCCGTGGATCAGTGAGCTCTTGCCCGAGCCCGCCACCCCGGTGACGACGACCAGCACGCCAAGCGGGATGTCGACGTCGAGGTTCCGCAGGTTGTGAGTGCTGGCGCCGCGGACCTCCAGCACCCCCGACGGCGTACGGACCGACGGCTTCAGGGATGCGCGGTCGTCCAGGTGTCGCCCGGTGAGCGTGTTACTGGCCCGCAGCCCGTCGACGGTGCCCTCGAATACCACCTCGCCGCCCTCGGTGCCGGCGCGCGGACCGAGGTCGACGACGTGGTCGGCGATCGCGATCGCCTCCGGCTTGTGCTCCACGACCAGCACGGTGTTGCCCTTGTCGCGCATCTGCCGCAGCAGGCCGTTCATCCGCTGGATGTCGTGGGGGTGCAGACCGATCGTCGGCTCGTCGAAGACGTAGGTAACGTCGGTGAGCGAGGAGCCGAGGTGGCGGATCATCTTGGTGCGCTGCGCCTCCCCGCCCGACAGCGTCCCGGATGCCCGATCGAGGGAGAGGTAGCCCAGCCCGATCTCCACGAACGAGTCGAGGGTCTCCCCCAGCGCCCGCAGCAGCGGCGCCACCGACGGCTCGTCCAGCCTCCGCATCCACTCGGCCAGATCGCTGATCTGCATCGCACACGCGTCCGCGATGTTGATCCCCTTGATCTTGGACGACCGGGCCTCCTCTCTGAGCCGGGTGCCGTCGCAGTCCGGACAGGTGGTGAACGTCACCGCCCGCTCGACGAACGCCCGGATATGCGGCTGCATCGCGTCGACGTCCTTGGACAGGAACGACTTCTGGATCCTCGGAATCAGACCCTCATACGTCAGGTTGATCCCTTCGACCTTGATCTTGGTCGGCTCCTTGTGGAGCAGGTCGTGCAATTCCTTCTTGGTGTACTTGGCGAGCGCCTTGTCTGGGTCGAAGAAGCCGGAGCCTTTGAAGATACGGCCGTACCAGCCGTCCATGCTGTAGCCGGGGATGGTGAGCGCACCCTCATTGAGCGACTTGCTGTCGTCGTACAGCGCGGTCAGGTCGAAGTCGGTGACCGAGCCCATGCCCTCGCAGCTCGGACACATGCCGCCGGTGATGTTGAAGCTGCGCCGCTCCTTCACCGTCTTCCCGCGGCGCTCGAGCGTGACCGCGCCCGCTCCGCTGATGGAAGCGATGTTGAAGGAGAACGCCTGGGACGAGCCGATGTGCGGCTGCCCGAGCCGGCTGAAGAGGATGCGCAGCATCGCGTTGGCGTCGGTGACGGTGCCGACCGTGGAGCGGACGTTGGCACCCATCCGCTCCTGGTCGACGATGATTGCGGTCGTCAGCCCGTCCAGTATGTCGACATCGGGCCGCGCCAGCGTCGGCATGAAGCCTTGGACGAAGGCGCTGTAGGTCTCATTGATCATCCGCTGCGACTCTGCGGCGATCGTGTCGAACACCAGCGAGCTCTTGCCCGAGCCGGAGACGCCGGTGAACACCGTCAGCCGGCGCTTCGGGATCTCGATGCTGACGTTCCTGAGGTTGTTCTCGCGCGCGCCGTGCACGCGAATCAGGTCGTGGCTGTCGGCAACGTGCAGCACAGGCGACTGCGTGTCCGTCCTCGTAGCCATGCTCATCGTGTCTCCATCTGTCAGGTGGAGCCGCCGTCGCGGTCTCCGTCGGCGTCGCCTGGCTCTGACCAGGTTCAAGCAGGACGTCTGTCCATGGCGGTCACGCTAGTTGCGGCTCGGGGGCCGGCGCTTCTCGATTCCTGATCGTATGGTCACCTGTGTCGCCCCGCACGACGGCATCCCTGCTCTGGTGCTCCCGCCGGAGCCTGCACTTCGCACCACATAGCCGGACTCCACACCCTCTGCAGAGGGTGCGAAGAGCCCGTAAACGGTGCGAAGTCACGGGCTGAGCAAAAGGCGTGAGATTGGGCCCCGGCCAACCGAGATTAGTAACGCGCGAACCGCGCCCAGGCGAAGCAGTAGGCCCCGAAGCAGGCAATGCCGGCGGCCATGGCCACGAGCAGGACTGTCCCGGCCGGCTGGTCTTTGATCGTGGCCAAAGCCGCATCCATGCCGCCCGCCTTCTCGGGGTCGTAGGTGACTGCCGCCCAACCGAAGAGCGCGCCCACAATGGCCAGAGCAGTTCCCTTGCAGATATATCCCACGGTGCCCAGGCGTCGGACCCCTTGGCTCACGTTCCGGTCAAGATCCTCGACAAACTTCTGACGAATCCCTTTGACGATCTGACTGATCCCGACGCCGATCACCGCAGCCCCGACGGCAGCGACCAGGATCTGACCCAAGGGCAGTGCCATCAGCTTGGCGGACAGCGTCTCCTCACCTTGGCCAGATTGAGCGGAACGGGAACCGAGGGCGACACCGATGGTGAGAAGCCCCAGCGCCAGATAGACGGCGGCCCGTCCGGCTGAACGGGCGCGACCCTTGACGCTCCCCTCACGATTGGGGTCATCGCGGCCCACGGTCGCCTCGATCAGCTGCCAAATGGTCAGCGCGAATAGTCCCAGGGCCATGACCCACAGCAGGACCTCGCCCAGCGGCTGCTGGGCCACTTCCTTCAGCGCCCCGTTGGGAGAGGCGTCACCGCGCTTGCCGAAGGCTACGTTCAGAGCAATCCATGCGACGAGGAAGTGGACGACGCCATAGCTGACAAGTCCGACTTTGACGAGCCGCTGATAGCCACGGCTGTGACGCACTTGCCCGAGATCCATGGCTCATGGTGGCATGTCCTCGGCACCGGTGGAGATCAGGCCGGACTGGTCGGATCGACTGATCGGCCGGCCTTCTTGCCCGCCTTGACGGCGCGCTTGGCCTCACGGACCCTGGCCAGCGATTCGCCGTCGACGATGTCAGCCACCGAGCGGAAGCTGCCCTCCTCACCGAAGCCACCGGCCGCCTCCTGCCACCCGGGCGGCTGCACTCCACGTTGCTTGCCCAGTACCGCCGTGAAGATCGCAGCTTTCTCCTCGCCGAAGCCCGGCAAGGACATCAACGCCTGCTTCATCTCGTCGCCGGTTGCCGCATCCCGCCACACGTTGGCCGCGTCGGCCTGGTAGTGCTCGGTCAGCACCTGGCACACGTTCCTCACGCGCTTGGCCATGGCGGCTGGAAAGCGGTGGATGGCCGGGCGCTGCGCACACAGCTCGACGAAATCCTCCTCCGGCATGGCGGCGATGGCCGCCACGTCAAGCGTGCCGCCCATCCGCTGGGCGATCACGAGCGGCCCGGTGAAGGCCTTCTCCATGGGCACCTGCTGATCCAAGATCATGCCGATGAGCAGTGCGTTGTCGTCCTCAGTGAGCAAGGCGTCCGCCTCGGCGTCGCCGGTGAGCCAGATCCGTTCCGTCACAGTGGCATTCTGCCCGCTCGCTTACTCATACATCACGTATTCGGGTCGAGGCCTGAGCGCCAGCACTTCCTTCGGACTCATCAGCCGACCGCCACCACGCCGATCCTCGGTGAAGAACAGCTTGAATCCGGCGTGGACGAATTTCGGCGTGGTCTTGTTCACCACGCGGTACGTGTTGATCTTGGATTCGGGCGGCCCGAGCCCGTCGACCGACTTGATCAGGACGACACCGTCGTGATCTTCGAGGCCTGATTCCTTGCGGACCACGCTGGCCGCGACCTGGTGATAGGCCATGACCTTCTCGGGCAGGTCGTGCCTCTGCACCAGACTGGCGAGATACTTCGCCGTTTGGTTCAATTCCGCGCCGGTCGTGTGACCGTACGCACGACCTGGCACCTGACCGGCATCCATCGCCCACTCCGGATCGAGGGCAACCCCGACATCGGGCAATTTGAGCCACTTCTCGTACGCCTTCGCCTCGGCCAAAAACTCCGAACGTCCGGGCTGCAGGTTCAACAGCAACAGCGCCTTCCGCTTCCGGGCCGCCCTGTGATAGGTCCGGATCTGGTCATCGGTGATGCGTACCCGGTATTTGCCATCACGACCGGCCCTACCCTGCACGATGGTGGTGATCACCTCCAGCACCGGGAGGATCTGGCGTCCCTTCGCGTACGGCGTGGCTCGCTTCTCCAGCTCGACGACGCGGGAATCCAGCGGCCCAGTGCCCAGTCTGCCGAGCGTCTTGGCTCCCGTGAGGCCGGCGTAGCCGACCAACCGGTACCGAGGGAAGATCTCGCGCCCTCCGCGTGGCAATTCGGCCCTGGCCGGTTCGGCCCTCTGTGTGCTGGACGAGGACGTCGAACTCGCCAGACCGCTTGGTTCACCTGTGCCGATTCTCGGCGTGGCAGCCGATGATGACGATGTCGGCTCTCCGTCCTGCTGTCCAGAACACGCCACGCAGGCCAGCAGGGTGGCCGCCACGGCAAGCCTGCCGTGCGTCGATCTCAGGGCAGCTGGGGGCTTGCTGACCACCGCGCCACCCTATCCAGGCGGAGCCGAGCGGGCTAATCTTTCGCCAGGAGGTTGCCCATGCGGATTCGCGAGATTCTCCACGCTAAGGGCTACGACGTCATCACGATCCGGCCGCAGGCCTCGGTGATGGAGATGCTCAAACTGTTGCGTGATCACAATCTCGGGGCCGTGGTGGTATCCGACGACGGGCGCCATATCCGCGGCATCGTGACGGAACGAGATGTCGTCCGCAAGCTGGTCGACGGGCCTCACTTCCTCAACGCGCCGGTCTCCGACGTGATGACCAGCGAGGTGCAAACCTGCCAGCCCGGTGACTCGGTGCAGTCGTTGATGTCCACCATGACCAACCAACGCATCCGCCACCTGCCTGTGGTTGAGGACGACGGGCGCCTGGCGGGCATCGTCAGCATCGGTGATGTGGTGAAATCCCACATCACCCAGATCGAGTTCGAGCGTGACCAGCTGGAGGGCTACGTCACTCGCTAACGGCCGCTAGATGTTGATCATGTGACCGGAGATGCCGTGAGCGACTTCCTTGAGTGCCTCCGACAGCGTGGGATGGGCATGGATGTTGCGCGCCACCTCTTCGGCGGTCAGGTCCCACAGTTGGGCCAAGGTCAGCTCCGGCAGTAGCTCGGTGACATCGGGTCCTATCATGTGGACGCCCAGGATTTCCCCATGCTTGGCGTCCGCTACCAGCTTGACGAAGCCGGTTGCGTCGCCGAGACC
>DATFOP010000126.1:0-2020 GCA_035265505.1 Propionibacteriaceae bacterium
AGGTCGCGCAGCAGCACCCGCGCCGCCCGAACAAGATCATCCACATCGCTGGACAACGCCCCGCAGTCGGGCGGGACTGCGCGGGACGCCTCGGTTGCGTCCAGCACGACCACGGGCATGCCCAGCAGCATGGCCTGTATCAGCGACAGCCCGAGTGACGTCCAGCGGTTGAGGTGCACATATGCCCGCCGCAGGGCCATCGCGTCGTACAGCTCCGCGGGGCTCAGGTTGCCCGCGAAGCTGACCTTCGCATCGCTGGGATGCAGGGCGTCGGGTAGCAGGTCGGCATCGATGCCGAAGGCGTCGATATCCACCCCGTCGAAGCGGCGCAGCAGGTCGGTGCCCGTCACGCGCCAGCGGCGTACGGGCTCGTTGACCACGAAAGCGAGGCGGTCAATCTCGCCGCGATAGCGCAAACCCGGGTCCGCCACGCCATGCTCGATGACCCGGGTCGGAGTCTCACCGCAGTCCCAGAACACGTCGTTGAAGTGGGTGACCTGGACAATCATCAGTCCGGGCGCATCGGTCAGCGGGTGACGGGTGTTGGGGACGTCGGCCTTGGGCGTGTTGTGCTCGAGAAAGATGGCCGGCAGGTCGACCCCGGGCGTACGAGCGAGCCGCTCGCGGCACAGATCGATTTCCTCGAGCCGCTGAAGCAGGACCAGGTCGGGCGGGTCGTCACGCAGCTCGGCGGAACCGACCTCGCGCGCGGACCCCGGGGACGAGCCGCGCAAGCGAGCCAGGCCGCCGCGGCCCGTTGCCTCCGGCAGCAGGAAGAGGTAATCGTGCGACCCGGCCAGCAAGGAGTCCGTGTAACCGCCGTGCACGTCCCACATCAGGATGCGCACGACACCCCTCTTCGCCAATCTTGGGCAGGAAAGTGCTGGCCAACGGTACGTTCTCGCCCGGGGACGTTGTCACTCGCCAGCACTTTCAGCCCTCCGGTCATGCCTCGACCAGCAGCTGTCGCTCGAGCACGGTCGGCAGGGACAAGGTCCGGTAGCCGACGTCGTCGAAGAGCACCGTGATCTCATCACCGTCCAGGCTCATCACGGTCCCGGAGCCGAACGTCTCGTGCTGCACCCGCTGCTCGACCGCGAAGGGACTCGCTGTTTCCGGCTCGTCGGTGGCCGTGCCGGCGTGGCAGTTGTCGCAATCCCCACAGACGCGCACCTCGGTTTCACCGAAGTATTGAAGGAGGAACTGGCGCCGGCAGCGCAGCGTCTCGGCGTAGGCGCGCATCATCTCGATGCGCGACCTTTGGATCGAGCGGTACGCCTCCGCCCGGGCGATCACCTGGTCCACCGCGGACGTGTCGGCGTCGAGCCCGGTGTCGTCGAGCAGGTTGAGGATGCGTCCGATTGCGCGGCCGTTGAGTCCGGTTGTGTTCGCGAGCTCGGCGCGCGAGGAGATGCCGTCGGCCGCCATGGCGCCGAGGACAGCCGCCACATCATCAGCCTTGGGAACCGATGACGCAAAGAATCGGACCAGCCCGAGATCTTCCGGTCGATAGAACAGGACGCCGAGCGCTGGCTCTCCGTCACGACCGGCCCGGCCGACCTGCTGGTAGTACTCGTCCGGGGATTCGGGTGCCTGGGCATGAATCACGAAGCGAATGTCCGGCTTGTCGATCCCCATGCCGAAGGCGGACGTGGCAACCATGACGTCGACCTCGCCGGCCATGAACTGCTGCTGAACCTCCTCGCGTACGCGCTTGGGGAGGCCGGCGTGGTACGCGGCGGACCGCACGTGCTGCGTCAGGAGCTCATCCGCGTACTGCTCGGCTGCTTTGCGGGTAGCGACGTAGACGATGCCAGGCCCGGCCGTCGTGGTGACCGCCTCCAGCACTTTCTTCTCTTGGTCGGATTGATCGAGGCAACGAGCAACGGACAGATAGATGTTCTCCCGTGCGGTGCCCCCCACCACGATGGCGGGATTATGAAGCTGCAGCCGCTCGAGGATGTCGGTACGAACCGGCGGAGCGGCGGTGGCGGTCAACGCGATGATCCGCGCGCCGTCC
>DATFOP010000127.1:0-8125 GCA_035265505.1 Propionibacteriaceae bacterium
GCCATGCCCTTGGCGTCCGGTGCCCACCCTCCGGTATCGACGACCACGAATGAGCGACCGTTCCAGTTGGCGTCATAGGAGACTCGGTCCCTGGTCACTCCCGGGAGTTCCTGCACGACCGCCTCCCGGCGGCCGATGATCCGGTTGACCAGCGTTGACTTGCCCACGTTCGGCCGGCCGACCACGGCCACCACTGGCGGGGCGAGGTCGGCGGGACTTTCGGGCGGCAGGCGCACGTCGTTGATCATCTCGGTCGATTCAAGAGGTGGGGGGCGCGGCAAGGACTTATAGCTTGCGCATGGCAGGCCCTGGCAAGGGTAGCCCTGTCAGCCCTTGAGCGGCCATCACGTGTGCGGCCAGCCGAGACCGTAGAAACTCCGTCCAGTCCGCCACCGCGGCCTTTCGCCGAGGCCAGTCCGAGCGAGGCACGGCCATGGGCTCCCCATACACCACGTGGATGGGCCGGCGACGGCCTGGCAACCGACCTCGGGTGTGACCGACCTCGCGAGTACCGAGCAGGGCAACTGGTACAACTGGCGCACCGGTGACCATCGCGAGGTATGCCGCGCCCCCGCGTGCGTAGGCCACTTCGCCGCCCGTACGGGAGCCCTCGGGAAAGACGGCCAGCACGTCACCCGCACGAAGGATCTGGATGGCCCGAGTGATCGCGGCAGTATCGATTGCCCGCCGGTTCAGCGATACCTGGCCCACACGAGCCAGGAACCGACCGAGGACGCCGGTGAACAGCTCGTGCTTGACCAACGCGAACGTCAGTCGCGGGGTGAGCGCGACGAGCACCGGGCCATCGAGCAAGCCGATGTGATTCGCCGCGAGGATGACCGGACCGGTGCGCGGAACGTGTGCCTCGCCATGCAAACGGACCTGCCAATAGCTGCGGATAATGGCCGCTGCGACTGGCTTGAGAAGGTGAAGGCCCAGCTCCTTGCTGACCGGCAGATGCGCGGTATGGGGTAGGTCGGGGCTGACCCCGGCGATCACCGTGCCATGTCCTCCCCAGCCCCAGCCAGATTGGCAGAGTCGAGACGATGCTGGTGCGACTCCGGAACGAGTGCGCAGATCGCGTCGATGACCTCCTCCAGGCTGAGCAAAGTCGAATCGAGAACGACGACGCCGGGCGCGGCCGAGTGAAATTGCGCCACGGTGGAATCGTCATAATCACGCCGGATCACTTGGTCGGTCACCGCGGCAGCATCAATCCGCTCGCCCAACTCGGCATGGCGGCGAGCAACCCGAGCAGCGGGATCGGCCACGAGCAGCACGCGGACCTGTGCGTCAGGGGCCACCACGGTAGTGATGTCACGACCTTCAGCGACGATGCCCCGCCGGGCGGCGGTGATGAGCTGACGCTGCCGGCTCACCAGCTCACGCCGGACGTCGAGATTGGTCGCGATTGCGCTCACCGCCGATGAGACGTCCGGATCTCGTATGGCGGCGGTCACGTCATGTCCGTTGACGGCAACGGTCGGCGCGTCGGGATCGGTGTTGATGGCCAGCTCGGCCTCATGGGCGAGCCGTGCGACGGCGGACTCATCGGCGCTGTCCAGCCGCTCATGCAGCACCAGCCAGGTGATCGCCCGATACATCGCGCCGGTGTCGAGGAACGCCAGGTCGAGCCGGCGTGCGACGCCTCGCGCCGTGCTCGACTTGCCCGAGCCGCTCGGCCCGTCGATGGCGATGACGAGCGGCTGCGTACCGTCGCCGATCACCTCGCTTGCCTGCCCCTCAGACACGTGCACACCTTACCGGGCACACGAGGCGCCCCGGCGCACCAGCGTCGCTCGCCGATGGTCAGACGACGCTCCAACCTCGGCTGGTCATCAGGTGGGCCAGGTCGTTGGCACGGTCCGGAGCGACCGACAACGCCAGATATCCCACTTGGCGCACCTGGTCGTGCTCGATCGAAATGTCCTCCACATTGACTCCGGCAGCTCCCACATCGAAGAACAAGCGACCCAGTGCACCAGGCTCGTCGGGAATCTCCACCACCACCTGGCTATACGCGACCTGGCGGGCCCCATGCTTGCCGGGAATTTTCTGGGTCCCGGCTACCCCTCGTTCTAGGTGCAAGCGAAGTGATTCCGACTTTGGCACGGCCTCGATCGCGTTGATCATGGCGGCGAGCTCATCGCGCACTTGATGCAGCTCCAGAAGCACTGCAGCGGAGTTCGCTCCGAGGATTTGTTCCCAGAGGCCGGGGTCGCTGGCGGCAACCCGGGTGACGTCACGCAAGCCCTGTCCCGCGAGCACCAGATCCTCCGCCGGAACGGCGTTCAGGTGGCCGGCCATCAGCACCGACATCAGATGCGGCAAGTGAGAGACACGGGCGACAGCTGCATCATGATCTTCGACGTCCATGACGACCTGGCGCGCCCGACACGCCTGCACCACCCGGGAGACGCGCTGCACGGCGGCCGGCAGCGAACGGCGATGTGGCGTGATGACCCAGCTGCGGTCCTCGAAGAGGTCGGACCGGGCCGTCATCGGGCCCGAGTGCTGTGAACCAGCCATCGGATGAGAGCCGACGTAGCGCTCGAGAGGTATGTCGCGTTCCCACAGCGTGTGCAGAACGCCGGCCTTGACGGATCCGACATCGGTTACTGCGGCCGCCGGGTATGTGCGCAGCGCGTGGCCGACGACGTCTGGGATCGACGTCGGTGGAACTGCCACGATGACCACACCGACATCCGCCGTCCGTGGCGCCTCAATGACGCCCGCGCCCAGGCTGGCAGCGACTCGTGCGTGGCTGATCTTGTGGTCTCGCAGATGCACCCGGTAGCCGGCAGACGTTAGTGCGCAACCGATGGACGCCCCCATGAGGCCGGTTCCGATGACGACAGCGACCTCCGGCTCCCCGGCGGTAGGTTCGGCGGTCTTGCCGGGAGCAGCTGACTCCGTAACGGTCACGAGCCAGGATTCTGTGGCTCTTGCGGTTGGCCGTCAACCGGATTCGGGTGGGGACCGGACGTCGGCGGTAGCTCTGTTTCGGTGACAGCCGGTTCCGGTGGCAGCGTGGGCGGTTGGACGTGACCCGGATCTGAGGGCTCGATGTCCTCGGTCAGCAGCGCGGCGAGGCGGTCCCCCTCGATGCGGCGGAACTTCCGGGGCAGCGCGCGGGTCCGGTCGAGGATCGCCACTTCCAGCGCGTCCACGCCCAGCGTTCTCGATTGGCCGTTACCGCCGTCGGAGCCCAGCGCCCGCACGGCCAGTTTTGTCGCCGCGGCCAGCCCAAGGCCTCGCTCGAAGCCCTTGCCCACTACGTCGGCGATGGCCTCCGCTGACCCACCCATCACGGCGAAGTTGTCCTCGTCGGCGACGGAGCCGTCGTAGGTCAGCCGGTAGATCTGATCGAGTTCAGGCACCGCACCCAGTTCCGCCACGATGATCTCGACCTCATACGGCTTCTCACCGCCCGAAGAGAAGATCGTGCCGAGCAGCTGCGCGTACGCGTTGGCCAGGCCCCGGCCGGTGACGTCGGTACGGTCGTAGCTGTAACCCCGCAGGTCCGCATAGCGGATGCCGGCCGTCCGCAGGTTCTCGAATTCGTTATAGCGGCCGACAGCGGCGAAAGCGATCCTGTCGTAGATTTCGCTGACTTTGTGCAGCGCCTGGGAACGGTTCTCCGCCACGAACAGGATGCCGTCGGCGTAGTGCAGCACCACGACCGATCGGCCCCGGGCTATGCCTTTCCGGGCGAAGTCGGCCCGGTCCTTCATCTGCTGCTCGGGAGCAACGTAGAACGGCATGCTCACGTCAGAGATGCTCCTGGTCCGTCGGGACGCTCCATCCGGCTGGACATCACCTGACCGACCAGATCGCCGATCTGGGCATCGTTGATCCGATGCACCCCTTCGGCCGTGGCGAGCAGGACCACCGGAAAGATCTTGCGCGTCAGATCGGGACCACCCGTGGCGGAATCGTCGTCGGCGGCATCGTAGAGGGCCTGGATGACGGCCATCGTGGCCTCGCTGGCCTCGAGGTCGGGGCGATAGAGCTTCTTCAGCGAGCCGCGAGCGAAGACCGCTCCTGATCCGACCGAGAAGAAGGCGTGCTCTTCATATTTGCCGCCGGTGCCGTCGTAGGAGAAGATGCGTCCCTGCCCAGCCGGCGCGTCCCAGCCGGCGAACAAGGGGACGACCAGCAAACCCTGCATGGCGAGCGGCAGGTTCATCCTGATCATGGTGGCCAGCCGGTTGGCCTTGCCAACCAGCGAGAGCGGTGCCCCCTCGATCTTTTCGTAATGTTCCAGTTCCACCTGGAAGAGCCCGACCATCTCCACCGCGATGCCAGCCGCACCGGCGATTCCGATGATCGAGAACTCGTCCGCCGGATAGACCTTCTCGATGTCGCGCTGCGCGATGACGTTGCCCATGGTCGCCCGCCGATCCCCGGCCACGACGACGCCACCAGGGAAGGTGGCCGCCACAATCGTGGTGCCATGCGGAACGAGATCACCAGCGCCGGCCGACACGTTCCGCTGGCTCGGTAACACATTCGGCGCGACACGGGCGGCGAAGTCGGCGAACGATGAGGTGTCGGCGCGCAGGAAGTCCGGGGTCAAGCCGACAGATAAAGAGCGGTCGCTCACTGGCCGCCCTTCTGGACGAACGAGCGAACGAACTCCTCCGCGTTCACCTCCAGCACGTCGTCGATCTCATCCAGCAGGGAGTCGACCTCTGAGTCCAGCTCCGCCTTGTGGCTGCTGTCGGCCGGTGCTACGTCTTCGACCTCACGCTCCTCGGCTCGCCTTGCCTTGCGTTGGCTTTGTTCTGACTCGGGCATGTCCGCGCTCCTCCCTTCTTTCCCCAAGACTAACCATGATGGCCGACAGCCCTCTGACTCACGCCACTCCGCGGTTCCCGGTTTACGGCTGCAACTGTGACCCGCGCGGCCTGACTTTGACCCTGATCCATGGCGTCAAGGTCGACGTACCAGGGTCGAAGTGCGAGCCAGCTCTCCACCCGCACCGCCACCGCACTTTGAGCCCCGTCGGTATTTCCTGAGCCTGAAAGACAGGGCTCGAGGCGTGTCGACGAGGCTCAAGGTCGCAGACGCTTAGTTCGTCCCGACGGCTAGCGACCGAGGGCCGCGAACAGGTCGGTCACCGTCTCGCACTCGTCGAGCATCTGGCCGACCTGCTCCCTGGTCCCCCGCAGCGGGTCCAGCAGTGGAACCCGCTGTAAGGCAGGGCGATCTGGCACGTCGAAAATCACGGAGTCCCACGACGCGGCCACCACGGCAGCGCCGAACTTTTCCATCACCCGGCCGCGGAAGTAGGCGCGGGTGTCTTCGGGTGGGTGATTTCGAGCACGCTCGATTTCGTCGTCGGTGATCAAGCGGCGGATCTTTCCCTTGGCGACCAGCGCCGCATAAAGGCTGCGCCGCGGATCCACATCGGCGTACTGCAGGTCGATCAGGGCGAGCTTCGGCGCGTTCCAGCCCAGGTGGTCGCGTTCTCGATAGGACTCCATCAACTTGAGCTTGGCGACCCAGTCCAGTTGATCGGCCAGGATGAAGGGGTCGGTGCGCAACGCGTCGAGGCACTCCTGCCAACGGGTAAAAACATCCTTGGCCTCGATTCGAGCGGACTCACTCAGATGTTCGGCTACGCGCTCGTAGTGTCGGCGACAATTGTCCAGATAAATCTCTTGAAGGTCGACAGCCGTCATGGCCCGACCGTCGGTCAGGGTCAGCGGCTGAACGCAGTCGAGGTCTCGGCTCACCGTTCGCATGGCCACCACTGGTGCCTCGAGCCGACAATCGCCCTCGAACTGGCCCGCCTCGATCACACGCAGGACCCACGAGGCGGCGCCCACCTTGAGGTACGTGGCGATCTCGGCCGAGTTGGCGTCCCCCGTGATCACATGCAGCCGGCGATGTCGGCTGGCGTCCGCGTGGGGCTCGTCCCGAGTGTTGATGATGGGCCGATTCAGCGTGGTCTCCAGCCCGACCTCGGCCTCGAAGAAGTCCGCCCGCTGACTGATCTGAAACCCGGCCTCCTGGCTGCCCTGACCGAGGCCGACGCGGCCAGCCCCGGTGATGACCTGCCGGGACACGAGAAAGCCGGTGAACTGCGCGACGATCCGATCGAACGGCGTGCTGCGGTCGAGCAGGTAATTCTCGTGAGTCCCGTACGACGCACCCTTGCCGTCGGTGTTGTTCTTGTAGAGCCGGACGGACCGGCCCAGGGAATGGCTGGCCCGTTGCGCGGCAATGGCCATCACGGCATCGCCAGCCTTGTCGAAGCGCACGATATCGAGCGCCGAGGTGACCTCGGGACCTGAGTACTCCGGGTGGGCGTGATCGACGTAGAGTCGCGCGCCGTTACTCAAGATCACGTTTGCCATGCCGAGATCGGAATCGGTCAGCTGGTCTGGGTGCGCGGCCGACCGGGACAGCTCGTAGCCGCGAATGTCCCGCAGCGGCGTCTCCGTCTCGTAGTCCCACCCAGCCGGCTGACCGGCCACCGACGCTCCGTAGGCCTTGACTACGTGGTTGGACAACTGCATGGGGTGCAGATCGTCGTCGGTCGGCGGGTTGAGGGCGCTGATCCCGTACTCGGTCTCGATGCCCATCACTCGCTGAACGCTCACGTCCGGCTGCTGATCCGTCGATCCGCCGCGATCAGCGTGCTCTGCCATGCGCCCAGCGTAATGTGGTCCCCCGTGAAGGTCTGGCCGGCGATAGCCGTGGACAGCATCTGCGTCCTGATCTTCGCCATCGTTGGTCGCGGTAGCCACCGCGAGGCAAATGACCTTGTCGGCGTGCTCAGCACGGCCTGGCCATTCCTTGCCGGCGCCCTTACGGGTTACGTTCTGGGCCGAGCGTGGCGGCACCCGGCCACCCTCCGATCGGGCGCGATCGTCTGGCTATGCACGGTCGCCGTCGGCATGCTGCTTCGGCTGGCCACCGGTCGCGGAACTGCTCCAATCTTCGTCCTTGTGGCCACCGTCGCCCTGGGAGTCCTCCTGGTTGGCTGGCGGGCGGTCCTCGGTGCGGTGCGGAGTGCGCGCCGAGCTGCGGCACAGGAGCGCGTCTCCTGACTCGGCGGCACCTCTCAGAGCTCGACCATGCGCCGGAGCAGCTCTAGAGGTACTGCCCCGTATTGGTGACGGTGTCGATGGAGCGGCCCGGCTGAGTGCCCTTGTTGGAGGAGATCAGCGTCCGGATGAAGACGATCCGCTCGCCCTTCTTGCCCGAGATCTTGGCCCAGTCATCGGGGTTGGTGGTGTTAGGCAGATCCTCGTTCTCCGCGAACTCGTCCAGGCAGGCCTGCAGCAGGTGGCCAATCCGCACGCCTTTGGCGCCGGTGTCCAGGAGGTCCTTGATCGCCATCTTCTTGGCTCGGTCGACGATGTTCTGGATCATGGCACCGGAGTTGAAGTCCTTGAAGTACAAGACCTCCTTGTCGCCGCCGGCGTAGGTGACTTCGAGGAACTGGTTCTCCTCCGACTCCTCGTACATCCGGGTCACCGTACGCTCGATCATCCCGGCCACGGTCGTCTCGTGATCATGATCGAACTCGGCGAGATCCTCGCTATGCAACGGAAGCGTTGGGGTCAAATACTTGCTGAAGATTTCCCGCGCTGCCTCGGCGTCGGGCCGTTCGATCTTGATCTTGACGTCCAACCGACCGGGACGCAGGATCGCCGGATCGATCATGTCCTCGCGGTTTGAGGCGCCGATGATGATCACATTGTCCAGGCCTTCGACGCCGTCGATCTCGCTGAGCAGCTGTGGCACGATCGTGTTCTCCACGTCGGACGACACGCCTGACCCGCGGGTGCGGAACAGCGAATCCATCTCGTCGAAGAAGACGATCACCGGCATGCCGTCGGACGCCTTGTCGCGGGCTCGTTGGAAGACCAGCCGGATATGCCGCTCGGTCTCGCCGACGTACTTGTTCAGCAACTCCGGGCCTTTGATGTTGAGGAAGAAACTACGTCCCTCCTCGCCGGTACGTTCGGACACCTTCTTGGCCAGTGAATTGGCGACTGCCTTGGCGATCAGGGTCTTGCCGCAACCCGGAGGACCGTAAAGCAGAATGCCCTTGGGCGCCTTCAGCTCGTGCTCGTCGAACAGCTCCTTGTGCAGGAACGGAAGTTCG
>DATFOP010000128.1:0-8222 GCA_035265505.1 Propionibacteriaceae bacterium
CCAACTCGAGCGCGCCTGCAAGTCCTGGCCGGGATTGGCCGGTGCGGAGATCGCGGTCGTCGCCGTGCCGGATGTTCGATGGGGACGAAAAATTGTCGCTGTGACCAACGGTCCGGGGTCGGTGAGGGCACTGCAGGCCTATCTTGGCCGAAGGCTGCCGAGACATGCGGCACCTCGAGAACTTGTCCACCTCAGCGCGCTGCCGAAGACGGCCGCCGGGAAGATCGACCGGATTCGGCTCGTCGCGGATCTGGCGAACGGCCTTCCGACGAAAGAGGGCCGACGTTGACCGCCGATGTGGCACCGCAGTCACCCACTCTGGGTCAATGGGTAGCGGGTGCTCGGCCTAGGACGCTGCCGGCCGCAGTGTCACCGGTGGTCGCGGCCAGCGGAATCGCTTACTTCGAAGGCGACTTCTCCAGCTGGCGGGCGCTGCTCGCCATGATCGTCGGAGTTTCCCTTCAAGTGGGCGTCAACTACGCCAATGACTACTCCGACGGCATTCGCGGCACTGACGCAGTCCGGATCGGCCCGCTGCGACTGGTCGGCTCCGGCCTTGCCCGCCCGGGCACCGTCAAGGCGGCGGCCTTCATCTCTTTCGCTGCGGCCGCATTGGCCGGAGTCGCCTTGGTCTGGGCGGCCCAACAGTGGTGGCTGCTTGGGGTCGGCGCGGCGGCGATCCTGGCGGCCTGGTACTACACCGGCGGCAAGCGGCCGTACGGCTACCTCGGCCTCGGCGAGGTAGCGGTCTTCCTCTTCTTCGGCCTCGTGGCCACCTGCGGCACCGGCTATGTCCAAACCGGGCGGGTCTCACTGGCTCTGCTCTTGCTCGGTGTCGGTGTCGGTTCGCTGGCCTGCGCAATTCTGGTGGCCAACAACCTGCGCGACATCGAGGGCGATCGAGCCGTCGGAAAGCGCACCCTCGCGACTCGGATCGGCGACCCGGCCTCCCGGATCTTCTATCTGCTGTTGGTCATCGCGGCCGCGTTGATGATCATCGCCGTCGCTGCGTTGACGTCGTGGTGGGCACTGTTGGGCCTGGCCGGCCTGGTGCTGATCATTCCCGCCGTACGTGTCGTGATCAGCGGCGGCCAAGGCCGCGACCTGATCCCGGTGCTCAAGGTCACCGGCCTGGCAGAGCTGCTCGCAAGCGTGGCGCTGACCGCCGGGCTGGTGATCGCCCGACTCTGATCTCCCGCCCGCTGGATCCGTCGCATCGCGACTTTCAGATCACGGGAGGGTGCCCGACTCGGGTCATCCGCCAGACCGTGCGCCACGACATGGGGCGGCGCTGCCCGCAGGGCCGGGTCACGCCCAGCCAGTAACCCCGGAAGGTCTCGACCAGGCCCACCTTTGAGCGCAACCGCAGGCCGCCGATCACCAGCCAGACCAGCACATAGATCACGCCGATCGGCAGCGGCAGGTTGCGGCGTGCCAGCCACACCCGGTTTCGAGCCTGGAATCGGTAGAACTGGGCATGCCGGGTGGGCTGGATCGCGGGATGATGGACCTCGATGGCGCCGTCGTAGCGCACGTGGTACCCGCCGTCCCACACCCGCCAAGCCAGCTCGATTCCCTCGTGGGCGTACCAGAACGGTTCCGGCCAGCCTCCTGTTCGATCGAAAGCCTCCCGCCGGATCGCGACGGCACCCTCCCAGACGGACATCGCTGGACTGCTCCGAACCGGATCACCCACCCGTACCCGAGGCGTCCAGCGTCGCGGCGCCGGCCGTCCATCCGGGTCGACGACGCGCGGCTGAATCAGACCGAGTTGTGGGTCGGCGGCGAAGCGGCTCGCCATTCGCTGCAAGACATCGGCTTCCGGCAGGCATGCATCGTCATCGAGAAAGAAAAGCAACTCGCCCTTGATCAGGGGAACCCCGGCGTTGCGCCCGGCCGGGATCCCGAGGTTTCGTGGCAGAGCCAGCGACCGTACGCCTTGCGGCAGATCGGTCGGATGCCAGCCGTTGCCGACCACCACCGCGTCGATCTCCACGCCTGTCTGGGTGAGCAAGGACTCCAGGCCCCGGCGAAGGTCTGCCGGTCGCTGACCCTGGGTGAGGACGACCACGCCGAACCGCGGCATCATCATCGCAGTCGCGACGAGCTCAGGACGGCCACGAGATGGCCCACCACCGTGAGGCACGCGGCGGCCACGAGGCCAGCCAGCAGCACCTTCGTCGCCGTTCCCGAGACGAACAGGTCGATCACCGCGGCGACCAAGATCAATAATGAAAGCTCCACGGAATGGAAAACCCGGTGAAACGGCAGATACTTCGCCACTCTCCGCGCCGATCGGAGGGCGCCACCGCCGGGACTTGACGCTACGGGCCGGCGGACGTCCTCAGCGTCCACGATCTGCGGCAGCCCGGCGTAGTGCCGGGAAACGTGCACCAAGTCGTTCTCCACCTTGTTCAGTGCGATCAGCAACGCAAGCAGCAGTCCGGCACTGATCCAGATTCCGCTCAACCGAAACTCACCCGTAGCCCGAATGCCCAACGCCACGGCAATCCCACACTCCGCGACATAGTGCCCCACCCGGTCCAGGTACACCCCGGCCGGAGACGACGTCTGCCGCCAGCGAGCGACCTCACCGTCGCAGCAGTCCAGCAGCATCTGCAGTTGGGCCAGCAAAACGACGACGACCGCCGCGATGATCGAGGGCCAGCTGGTCACGATAGCGGTCAGAGCTGCGGTCAAGATCATCAACCAGGTGACACCGTTGGCCGACAGGCCCAGCCGAAGCAGGATCCGCGTCAGATAAGGAGAAATGTCTCGGAGGTACAGGTGCGCTACCCAGTGCTCGGCCCCCGCGCGGCTACGCACGCTTTCCGGCTGAGTGATCAACTTCAGTTCTGCGATCGACGGGTGCGGCGGCCGCTCTGCGCCGTTGCCGGTGGCTGAAGTCAACACGGCCGTCCGGCGCTCGACGCAGTCCCGGCAGCGAGCATCCGCCCATGTTAATGGCGTATTGTCCCCACCCCGCGTAGGACGCATAATCTGACTATGGGCCGTTACCTGCCAATCGTCATGGTGGCGCTGCTCGCGATCTACTGCATCGTGGAAGTTGCCCAGGCGCCGCCGCTGTCGGTGCGCCGGATGCCGCGGTGGCTCTGGGCAACCGCCATCATCTGCCTTCCGCTGGCGGGTTCTGTGTGCTGGCTGTTCCTCGGCCGGCCTAACGCGAAATCGCTGGGGATCGACAAGAAGCAGGATCGCCCGAAGGCGCCGGATGACGACGTCGATTTTCTTCGGGGTCTCTGACACAGCTAGCTGCTGTGCTGGACCTCGCGCGTGATCATGGCACGCGGCCGAGGGCGTACGCCTTCTCGATGGCGGCGGCAAATCGCCGGCTGCTGGCCTGGTCAGCGGTATCGCCGAAGTAATAGCGCGCCAACTCCACGAGTCGCCCGTCCTTGGCCGGCTGGTCCAGTCCCAGTCCCAGGGCGTGCAGCCAGCTGACTACTCGCCCAGCGTCCTCAGCCCGAAGCTGAGGCAGCCGTTCCAGGAGAGCCGAGCGAGGACGGTACGCCTTGACCGCGGCGGGTTCAGTGATCACCAGGGGCTTCCCTGTCGCCAGCCAGTCGTATGCCACCGCCGAAATGTCGGTGACACAGGCGTCCGCGAACTTCCACTGCCAGCCATAGCCGCCGACGTCGATCAGGTGGCGAGTGCCGTCCTGAGCTAGCAAGCTCCGTATCTTCCTGTCCGCTGCCGCATGAACCGGCGATATCAGCCCGGTTCGGGGGTGCGGCCGGTAGATCACGCGGATCAAGGGATCGCTGAGCAGCGTCTCCACTATCCCCAGCCCGTGGCTAACCAGAGAGCTGTAAGCCAGGCTTGGCCTATCACCCTCCCAGGTCGGCGCGTACCAGACCCGCAGCCGTTCATCGCGGGCCCAATCCGGTGCATCCGGATAGTCATGATCGAGCTGCGGGCGACCCACGGGTACCGCCCGGTGGGCGGCGTCGAAGCCCCGCAACCCCGAGCCCAACCGCTCCTGTCCCGCCGGGCCACCGACGAAGACCAGGTCGTAGGCCTTGTGCTGGTTGGACACGCTGGGCGCTTTGTCGCTCTCACCGTGGCCGAGTTGAACGTGCACCGGATCTGCGAAGCGGAGCATGCGGAAGTTCGACTCGACCTGGTTGACATAGAGGACGACCCGCACGTCGCGATCGTCGACGAGCTCCTCCAAGGCGGCGCTGCCGCGGGCAAAGGCGACGGGCAAGGACGTCTCGGCGAGTACCCGTTCGCCGGTGTCTGGGCGATCGACGATCACGAAAACCGGTCGCAGGTCAGCCAGCCGCTCCAGCGGTCGACGCCACAGCTCGAACTGATAGAAGTTCTCGGGCCCGGTGGCGAAGTACAGAGCGACCGCACCGTTGGGGACGATTCCTGACCGTCGCGCACGCGACCGAAACCGTGGTGCCTGCACCTGGTTCCAGAGCTTGCCCGTCGCAGAGCCAGCCATCCGGCCGGCCCTCTTGAGGATTACACGACGATCGATCACTGTGGGGGCGTATCGACCTTTTCCGCTTCCTTGGGCTCGACCACTTCGCGGACGAATGCCGCGCCGACCTCGGTCTCCCGGCGATCACCACTCCACTCAGTGTGAAAAGTCCCGGTCGCATCCACCCGGTGATAGGTGTGGGCCCCGAAAAAGTCACGCTGGCCCTGAATCAGCGCGGCAGGCAAGCGCTCGGCCCGGATGCCGTCGTAGTACGCCAGCGAGGACGAGAACGCGGGCGTCGGAATACCGTTCTGCGCCGCCCCGGCCACCACCCGCCGCCAGGCCCCCAGGCAGTTGCCGACGACGTCGGCGAAGTATTCGTCGGCCAGGAGCAGCGGTAGCTGGACGTTACGCTCGTACGCCTCGGTGATCCGGTTCAAGAACCGAGCACGGATGATGCACCCGCCGCGCCAGATGCGTGCCATCGCGCCTCGGTCGATGTTCCACCGGAACTCGGCGCTCGCCGCCGCGATCTGATCGAAACCCTGGGAATAGGCCACGACCTTGGATGCGTACAGCGCCTGCCGAACATCCTCGACGAAGATCTCGCGGTCCGCGATGTTCCATTCGGCTGTATGCCCCGGAAGGTTCGCCCGTGCGGCTTCCCGCTGAGGTACCGAACCCG
This sequence comes from Propionibacteriaceae bacterium, assembly GCA_035265505.1. GTDB lineage: Bacteria > Actinomycetota > Actinomycetes > Propionibacteriales > Propionibacteriaceae > Microlunatus. The sequence goes on from DATFOP010000128.1 coordinate 5,136, forward strand.
ACAATGCCCGAGCAAACGTCGCCTCGGCAATCCCGGTGATCGGCACGCCGAGATCGAGAGCGTTCTGCACCGTCCACCGTCCGGTGCCCTTTTGCTCCGCTTGGTCGAGAACGATGTCGACGAAGGGTTGGCCGGTCCTCGCGTCCACGTGACCCAAGACCTGAGCAGTGATCTCGATCAGGAAGGACTCCAAATCGCCTTCGTTCCACGTCTGGAAGATCTTGCCGATCTCGGCCGCGCCTGCTCCGGTCGCGTGCTTGATCAGGTCGTACGCTTCCGCAATCAACTGCATGTCGGCGTACTCAATGCCGTTGTGCACCATCTTGACGAAGTGTCCCGCCCCGTTCGGTCCGACATAGGTGCAGCACGGCTCTCCGTCCACCTTGGCCGAAATGCTCTCCAGCAGCGGACCGAGGGATTCGTACGACTCGCGCGAGCCACCAGGCATGATCGAAGGTCCGTTTAGCGCACCCTCCTCACCACCGGACACCCCAGTGCCCACAAAGTGCAGACCGTGGGACTTGAGCTGGGCTTCCCGGCGAATCGTGTCCGGAAAGTGCGCGTTGCCGGCGTCGATGACGATGTCCCCCTCCTCGAGTAGGGGAATGAGCTCGTCGATCACCGCGTCGGTGCCGGGCCCAGCCTTCACCATGATCAAGACGCGGCGGGGCTTCTCCAGAGAGGCCACGAAATCGGCCAAGGTCTCCGACGGGAGAAAAGTCCCCTCTGACCCCGCCTCAGCCATCAAAGATTCGGTCCTGGCGTAGCTCCGGTTGTGAATGGCCACGCGATGGCCGTGGCGAGCGAAGTTCCGTGCGAGATTGCGGCCCATCACCGCCAAGCCGGTCACCCCGATCTGCGCGAGTTCAGCCATGTGCGCCACCCCTCTTTGGGTCGTGTGAGACGATCGTCGTGCGAGCGAGTCGCTGGACGTTGCCTGAGCGTAACCGGTTTGGTCCCGGGGATCGCTGTCCATAACGTTCAGTCTCTCCAAGCCGGTACGGAGGAAGGTCATGCTACAGCCGCTTGGCGTGAGCGACGAGGCCGAGGCGGTCTATGTCGCGCTGGCACCCATTGGCGCGGCAACGACCAGCCATCTGATGGATCTGACTCACCAGAGGGCCGGAGTCGAGGAAAGCCTCGAAGAACTCAGGCGGTTAGGCTTGGCGACCGAGCTGTCGCCCGGACTGTGGCAGGCGCTTCCTCTTCCTGAGGTCGTTAAGGCGCTACGAGCGCAGCGGCTCTCGGAGGTCGAGATGGCCAGCGCAGCCGCCGAATCACTGCACAGCCACATCATGGCCTCCTCACGATCCCAGACCGACGAGGTTCGGATCATCATCGGCCGTGACGCGATCCTGGCTGCGAACCGCGATATCTGCGCTTCGGCGCAGAAAGAGATCTGCATGTTCGACAAGCCGCCGTACGGTGAGGACCATGCCTCGAATGTCGAGGCGATCAGCACGGAATCGTCGGAGTGGGAGGCCCTGGAACGCGGCGCCAAGCTGCGCTGCGTCTATCATCCCGGCTTCGACGCCGAGCGGCTCAAGGAACTGGCCTTGTTCGCGGCCAAGGGAGAGGACTCCCGAACGGCCCCGGTCCCCATGAAATTGATCCTGGTCGATGCCCAGATCGCCATGATTCCCTCGATGCGTTCTTACCTGCCGGGACATGAGTTGATGATGTCCGTCGTGCAGCATCCGACCCTGGTCGATGCGCTGCAATGGCTCTTCGAGGCGGTCTGGGATACGGCAGTCCCGATTGCGGCGGCGGCGCTCTCCGATAGCGATCCTCGCCGACAAATGCTTATGTCATTGTTGATGGCAGGATCCACCGACAATGCGATCGCTACCAACCTCGGCATTAACGTGCGCTCGGTCCGGCGCTGGATTTCAGAACTGATGGACCAGCTGGGCGTGACAACCAGGCTGCAGCTTGGCGCCGCGTTGGTTCGCGCGGAGTTGCTTGGAAGCCAAAACGGAGCCAACACCACGCCGACTGGCGCCAGTGAGAATCCCTCCAACGGCTTGTTGAATGGCGGTATTCAGAATGGGCGCAACGCGAGCCTGAAGGTCCCCAAGGTGAACGGGTCCAGCATGACGCCGAACGGGGCCCACGGGTCCAGCATGACGCCGAACGGGGCCCACGGGTCCAGCGTGACGCCGAACGGGGCCAACGGGTCCAGCGTGACGCCGAACGGGGCCAACGGGGACAACGGCAAGAATGGCGTCAACGGTCGACAGCGGCCACAGCCGATGCCGATTCTGCCAGGCACCTGAGCGCCCGCGCCGCTGACCGAGGGGCAGGCAAGAGTCACGCCCGCGGTCCGAAGTGAACCGCGGGCGTGACCCAGGGGGAGATCCGTACGAATCTCGGGGAAAGATCCGCACGGTTTTGGCAAGTTTGCCGCTCTCATCGGCAACTCGCCTCCGGGAAACGTCAGGCATCCCGGCTTCCATTAAGGAAGATCTCGAATTTTTTGACCTGCCTGACGCAGGCTTTTTCCCCGAGGAACTCGGGCTGCGACTTACATTCCTGGCGCAGCCTGGACGCGAAAACGCTTGGTTCAGATTCCGCGCCCGGCGCTGTAGTTGATCCCGCGGCCAGCACCAGCGGCGGTCTCCGTGGCGGCCACACCGCCAGCGAGCAGAGCAGCGAGTGCGAGGGCGGCGGCAACCGCGCGGACCCTGACCGGAACACGCTTTGCAGACATTGGATTTCCTTCCATTTTCGCCCGCGTGCCTTGTGCGGCACAGCGGAACCCCTGACGTTGCATCGACCGTAAGCAGACGTCGTGGTGGAAGTCATCCCAAAATCGTGTCCGGTTGAGGACATGGCCTAAACAGGACATAGCAAAACCGCGTTAGGTGCATCCTCCCAACGCGCCGCTCACCGCTACCGGCGAAGTTGGGTGCGTACCCGGTCCCTGGCCCCTGTGGCCAAGGAATCGTCACCTAGGGTGGCCGTCACCGAGCGCGCGCCTTCAATCCGCCTGCGGATCGGGCTTGAACGGCAAGGCCGACAGCAAACCCGACTCGAACATTAGCCTGACTTGCTAGGGTGTGCGCCGTCAAGGAGAAGGAAGAACTT
>DATFOP010000129.1:0-4716 GCA_035265505.1 Propionibacteriaceae bacterium
CCTGGGCGCGCTCACCGAGACCATTCAAAGCAGGCTCGACGCGATCACGGATCTGCCGCCGGGTGTGACTGCCACGCTGGGCGGCGCGGCGGAGAATCAGCAGGAGGCGTTCAGCCAGCTGGGGCTGGCCATGCTGGTGGCTATCGCACTGGTCTTCATGATCATGGTCGGGACGTTCCGCAGCCTGGTGCAGCCGCTGATCTTGATGGTTTCCATCCCGTTCGCTGCAACTGGCGCCGTAGCCGGACTGCTGATCACCGACACTCCACTTGGAGTGCCTGCCATGGTCGGTCTTCTGATGTTGATCGGGATCGTAGTGACCAACGCGATTGTGTTGATCGATCTGATCAATCAGTGCCGCCGGCGCGGCGAGGATCTGCGGTCTGCGATCATCGACGGCGCTCGACTGCGGTTGCGGCCGATCATCATGACTGCCTGCGCGACGATCTTTGCACTGATTCCGATGGCACTCGGACTGACCGGGGGTGGGGCCTTCATCTCAGGGCCGCTGGCGATTGTTGTGATTGGCGGCCTGGTCTCTTCGACGGTGCTCACCCTGCTTCTCGTGCCAGTGCTCTACTCGCTTGTCGAGCGGCGCAGCGAACGTCGCCGGCTGCGCAATGCGCAGGCATCGAGTGCCGCAAGGGCAATTCCGTGATCAAGTTACCCGTGTGGTACTCGGGTCATTGAGTTCCGGGCGCGACCGCAACCAGTTCTGGTTTGCTTGATAACGCGGTCTCTCGAAGCGATCGCCAGTTGCCGCCATCGGGCAGCAGCATGGAACCGCGCCACGCCGAACGACGATGTTGATCATGTCCTTGAAGATCGCCTCATCGCCCGCCCCGCAGTCCCTCCAGGGCCGCCCGGCAGATCGTCGGCGACGGCACGTCGACGGGTTCCGGCGGGAGCCATTTTGGGGCCGACGCGCGCCCGAGGACCAACGGTCGTGCTGCAGTACCTGTCACCGCCAAGCCTTGGAGGCCCGTATCGGGGGGCGATGTCCAGATTTACCGGCTACCGCCCGCGCGCCGCGCGTCCTCGTCGGCGTCTGCGGTCCCGACTGGAACGTCGTCCTTGTAGGCGGGATCAGGCTTAACGGGAGAGTCGCCAATGTCGACGATGGGCGCGGCATCGGGATCGTCGGGATCGGGAGAGTCCTCCTTGCCGACCCCTGGGGGAACCGAGCTCTGATCAAACGGCTGGCTGGTGCTCATGGGGCACTTCCCCTCTATGGTTGCTTGAACTCAGGGTACCCGCGGACCCCGTGGCCGCCATCCCCACCACGTGCACCGAACTCTCGCACGTCGCCGACCAGCAGGTCGGACACCTTGTGGGCAGCGAAGTGGCCGCCGTGGTCGAACACCGACCAGTGGACGATGTTCTTGTGGTCGCGCTCGGCGAATCAGCGGATGCCGTGAAGTCGCCCCCGAACGCGGCCGGGTCGATCGGGATCGTGGTCGGTTCAGGGGGCGGAGTGGCGTGTGCGTTCTCGTAGTAAACGCGCGCGGCGGAGGTAGCGGTGCCGGTCAGCCAGCACAGCATCACGTTGGTCAGGGCGAAGTCGGCATCCAGGTCCTCGCCCAGCCATTGGGCATTCAACGCCAGCAGGCCGACCGGAGAATCCAGTAGCGCAAAGGCCCAGAGTCTGGGGCTGCTGCGACATAAGAGTGTTGAAGGACATCTTGTTCTCGTAGAACCAGGGGCCCCTTGTCTAGCCGCTAGTCAAGTGCTCGTGAGGATGACGAGCTGCTGGGTCGCGCGGGTCATCGCGACATAGCGGTCGACGGTTCCTTCGATGCCTACACCGAACGTGTCCGGATCGACCAGGACGACGAGGTCGAACTCCAGGCCTTTCGCGGTCTCCGGCGTCAGCGACCGTACCCGGGGCGTCGCCTGGAACGTGTCATCCTCGAGGCCTCGCGTGCCGATGACGCAGACGATGCCTTCGGCATTTGTGGCGAGCCAGGTGTCGAGGATGGAGCCCAGGTCGGATGTCGACCCATGGACGACCGGGACACCGCTGCTGCGGATCGAGGTCGGCACGTTGGCGTCCGGAAACACGGCCCGGATGACCGGCTCGGCTTCCGCCATGACCTCTTCCGGGGTCCGGTAGTTGATGCTCAGTGAGGCCAGGTTGATGTTCTCGAGCCCGATCCGTTCAAGCCGTTCCAGCCAGGACTCGGTGAACCCGTGCCTGGCCTGCGCGCGGTCGCCGACGATGGTGAAGCTCCGGGATGGGCAGCGGCGCAGCAGCATCTGCCACTCCGCGTCGGTCAGCTCCTGCGCCTCGTCCACGACGATGTGTGCGAACGGGCCCGCGAGTAGGTCAGGGTCGGGAGTTGGCAGGGCGGCGTCGTCGACCAAAGCATCACGCAGGTCTTGCTGACGCAGCGCCGTCACCAGGCCCTCCCCGTCGTCGTCGGCCTCGATCAGGTCCTCGACGACCCTGTCCATGTAATCCCGTTGGGCGGCGGCAGCGGCGTCATGCCGACGGTTGCGTCGTGACGCCTCCGGGTCGCCGAGCCGCTGTCGAGCCGCGTCCAGGAGCGGCAGGTCGGACACCGTCCAGGCCTGGGCATCCTTGCGCTGCAGCTTTCGAACCTGATCGGGGCTGAGCCAGGGAGCGCACTTCCGTAAGTAGGCCGGCACCGACCACAGGTCTCCGACGAGATCAGTTGCCTCTATCGCCGTCCAGGCTCGGTTCAGTGTGCTGGCCAATTCCGGATTCCGCAGCAGCGACCTGCGGAGTCGATCAGGTGACGCCTCATCGTCGTCCTGCTCCTCGACCAGGATGGACAGCAGCGCGTCCCAGATCTGATCGCGAGCCTCATTGTGCGGAGTACCAGGGTCTGGTGCTTCGAACGCCTCGGCCCAATCGGCGGCACTGAGCCAGATGTCCGACCAAGGGGTCTCGACCACCATGCCCTCGGAGGGAGGCTCCTCGTACAACCTCACCGCCGGCTCGATCGCGTTCACCATGTCCGCGGACGACTTCAGGAGGGCCACGTTCGGGTCGGTCTCGACTGCTGCGGCGGGTCCCTCGGGAACGAGATTCCGCAAGGTGCAGGTCTGCACCCCTTCCTCGCCCAGGCTCGGGAGAACGTCGGCGATGTAAGCCAGGTACGGACGGTGTGGACCGACGAACAGCACTCGACCACTGCCTTTGCCGAGGCGCGGGTCGGAGTAGAGGAGGTAGGCGGCGCGGTGCAGGGCGACGACGGTCTTTCCGGTACCCGGGCCGCCGTCGACGATCAGAGCTCCACGTGAACCCGCGCGGATGATGGCGTCCTGGTCGGCCTGGATGGTGCTGAGCACGTCTCGCATGTGGGGCGAGCGGCTGGTCCCCAGGCTGGCGATGAAAGCCGACTGGTCATCGAGTGCGGCGTGCCCCTCAAGTCCGTCCGGGCTGAAGACCTCATCCCAGTAGTCGCTGATCCGACCACGGGTCCAGCGGTATCGGCGGCGGCTCGCCAGACCCATCGGGTTCGCATGGGTTGCGGCGAAGAACGGCTCGGCTGCCGGGGCGCGCCAGTCGACCAGGAGCCGACGACCCGCACTGTCGGTGAGGCCGAGTCGTCCGACGTACACGGGCTCGGAGCCGTCTGCGCTGACCATGCGGCCGAGGCATACGTCCAGACCGAAGCGACGCAGAAGGCGAAGGTCGGCGGTCAACCGGTGGATCTCCAGGTCCCGATCCATCGCCGCCCGCCCCTTGCCGCCAGGGCTCTTGCGCTGGGCGTGGAGGCGGTCGGACACGTCCTCGATCTGCTGCTCCAAGGCCTCCGCGACGGCTGCCAGGTGCCGCTCGTCGCCGGCAATCAACGCCGGGTCGGCCTTGGCGACCAAATGCTCGGGAAGGTCGAACGCAGGGGTGGTCGCAAGGATCACGTCATCATCTCCGATATCGATATGAGGTCACGTGGAGTGGCTGCGCGCGGCAGCGAGTCCGATGCGACGCATGGATACGGCTCCGCGGCAGACGGCTGACTACTCAGCTGCGCGGCCGCCTACTCAGCTGCGCGGCCGCCCGGTGGCGATTGGCAGTCGGGGACAGGTTCTCGGCTTCGACGTCATGATTGTGCTCCGCAGCGGGGGTCTTGCGGCAAGCCCCCCAGTCCGCTATACGTTGGAAATGGCGGAGGCGTGTCTACCGATCGCACCGTCATAGACCGACGTCCGCGAAACGATGATCAATGGTCGAGAGCGCGCCGGTGCCCCGTCGCTAGGCAGTGCTGCACCCCCTGAAAACCGCCCTACCTCGCAAACTCGGCGTGTAGTCAGGGGTGCAGCAGCATCATGGCGACCAGCACGGCCAGGGTCATGAAGGCGATCACGAAGAGCAGAACGAGGTGCCGCGAGTGGTTGGCCGGCTCGACCGGTCTCCCCGGCTCCTCAGGCAGCTCCGGCAGGTCGGCGGTGAGCGATGCGAGCTCGTCCCGGGTCACCGCGGCGAGGGCCGCGGTGCTGCGCTGGTCGAACTCGTCCAAGTTGAGCCGACCCTCGGCGACGTGCCGCTCCAGGGCCCGCAGGACGGTGTCGCGGTCGTCGTCCGACGCCCGCAGTGCTGCCTCCGGCATGGCGCGAGCGTACTCGACAATCAATTCGTTCGATCGTTCACGGCCGATGCGTGATGCCGGTAGGTTTCGTTGCAGCCGATCGAGGGGGATGGGAAACCATGGCTTCAGACAAACAGCTCATCATCGAGCGCATCCTGCG
>DATFOP010000130.1:0-3533 GCA_035265505.1 Propionibacteriaceae bacterium
TCGAGCCGGTCGGCGATCAGCCGGCAGGTGTCCAGGGCCGCGAGCCGCGGCGGCTGGTCGGTGGTCTGCTGCGCCAGCTGGGCCAATTCCTCAGGCGGCTGCGTCCGATCGTTGACGGTCATGAACTCAGTCATCGAGTCGATCACTCCGCGATCCCGCAGTGCTGGCCAGCCAAGATCGTTTCCGGCGACCCGGCGGTCGGTGTCCCAGGTGATGTCATCACCGCGGGTCTCCACCACCGCCTGCGCCGAAACAGTCAGTTGATCATGGGGTTCGTGCACCTCGAAGGCGGTCACGGAGGTGCCCCAGTAATCCGCGTAGGAGAAGCTCCACGCGGTGGGAGAGATGCTGACCCGGCTGCCCCAGACCGCCTGGCTGGTGGTGGCCACCGGCGTCATCCGGGCTTCGTTATAGGAGGACTTGACCTTGGTGGAATAGCGGAAACCCGTCTTGTGCTCGATGCTGAGCCGCATCTCAACGCGTCCCTTCGGTGATCCAGGCAGTCGGATCGGCGGCCGCGAAGAAGCTGGTCGACACCGTTGCGGTCACCGCCGATGACACGTCCTGGACCTGGACCATCTCCTCGTCGAGATGCTCCATCAGCTGCGCCATGTCGGAGTACTCGAGCCGCGCGCGCAGCTGGCCCAGCCGTCGAAGCGCCTCCGTCGAGGGGATGGCGGCCGATGGGTTGGCCTGCGAGACGTTTGTCAGGCAGTCGCTCGCCGCGACCAGGCCGTGCATGATCGAGCGTGGGAACCGGCTGTCGATGATCAAGAACCGGGCTGCGTCGGTATCGGTGTGCGGGCCGCCGTACGTCCGCAGGAAGGCATCGTGGCCGCCGCAGCCCCGCAACACCGACGGCCATTGGCTGCCGCCGCTTCTCAAGGACGCCGACGCCACCAGCCGCGACGTCATGTCCATCTGCTCCAGGCTGCGCCCGAGTAGCAGGAACTGCCAGCCCTCGTCGCGGACCATGGTGCCGCGGGCGATCCCGGTGAACAGGGCGCTCCGCTCGCGGGCCCAGTTCAAGTAGGTATGTGCCTCGGCCACGCCAAAGCTCTTCGGCGGCAGCTGGTGCCAGGTGGTATTGATGCACTCCCAGAGCTCGAGGGGGATGACCTCCCGGGCTCGCCGGGCGTTGTCCCGGGCGGAGGCCCAGGACGCGAAGATGGACGTGGTCTCCGAGCCGTCGTAGCCGAGCACCCGCAGCAGATCCGCATGTGTCGGCTCGGGCAGGGAGTCGACACTCATCAACGCCAGCAGGTTCCGGCAGGCGTCCACCTCGGCCGAGGTGTCCTCGGCCAGCAACCGGAGATGGGTCTGCAACAACCGAGCGGTGTCCTCGGCCCGCTCGACGTAGCGCCCGATCCAGAACAGCGACTCCGCGATCCGGCTCAGCACGGGTGAACCTGCGGTGGCTGCTCTGCCGGTGCGCAGAGCGCCGGTGAGGTTGGTCGCGATTGCTGCTGCTGCTCAGACTGGGCGCGCGGGTCGTCCTGATGGGGAAGCACGGCGGCAGGCACCCGGCCGACCACTAGTGGTACCGAGGAAGTGGCGAGGGATGTGGCTGGGGCTGGCGCTGGGGGCTCAGCGGCTGCGCGATCCAGCGGCAGTTCGGCGGTAGTGATCTTGGTCTCGGGATGCGAGTAGTGCGGCGGTGGGCTGAGCACCCAGGTGTCCTTGCTGCCGCCACCCTGGCTGCTGTTGACCACGAGCTCACCCTCGGGTAGCGCCACTCGGGTCAGACCACCCGGCAGCACCCAGACGCTGTCGCCGCTGTTCACCGCGAACGGACGAAGATCGACATGGCGTGGCCGCAGCTGGTCGCCGATCAAGGTAGGCACCGTGGACAACTGGACCAGCGGCTGGGCGATCCACCCGCGAGGATCTACCGAGACTCGAGCGCGCAACGCATCCAGCTCGGCGCGAGTAGCTCGCGGCCCGATGACGATGCCCTTGCCGCCCGAGCCGTCGACCGGCTTGACGACGAGCTCGGAAAGCCGATCAAGGACTTCCTCCCGGGCCTCGTCCTCCTCCAGCCGCCAGGTGTCGACGTTGAGCAGGATCGGTTCCTCGCCCAGGTAATAGCGGATCAGGTCTGGCACGTAGGTGTAAATCAGCTTGTCGTCGGCTACTCCATTGCCGATGGCGTTCGCCAGGGCAACTCCGCCCGTACGGACGGCGTTGACCAGTCCCGGAACGCCCAACATCGAATCGCCGCGGAAGTGCACCGGGTCGAGGAACTCGTCATCGACCCGTCGGTAGATCACATCCACCCGCTGCAACCCCGCTGTGGTCCGCATGTAGACCTTGCCGCGCCGGGCCTCCAGGTCCCGGCCCTCGACCAGCTCGATGCCCATGGTGCGCGCCAGCAGCGTGTGCTCGAAGTAGGCCGAGTTGTAGACGCCCGGGGTCAACACGACGACGGTCGGGTCGTCGGTGCCCGCCGGCGCCGCCTTGCGTAAGGCGGCCAGCAACCGCTGCGGATAACCGGCCACTGGCCGGATCCGTTGGTTGGAGAAGGCGTCCGGCAGTGCGGTGATCATGGCGCTGCGGTTGGTCATCACGTACGAGACCCCGCTCGGCACCCGAACGTTGTCCTCCAGCACCCGCACGTCCCCATCCGGGTTGCGGATCAGGTCGACGCCGGCCACATGGATCCGGACGCCGTTGGGCGGCTCGATACCCGCGACCGCGCGATGGAAGTGCGTCGAGGAGGTGACCAGCTGGCTGGGGAGCACGCCGTCGGTGATGACCCGCTTCTCGGAGTAGACGTCGCCGAGAAAGGCCTCCAAGGCCCGAACCCGCTGCGCCACCCCAGCCTCGATGGTCTCCCACTCGGGGGCCGCGATGACCCGTGGCACCAGATCCAAGGGGAACGGCCGCTCGACCCCGCCGACGTCGAAGGTTACGCCGGCTTGGGTGTAGTTTTTCGCCAGCGATTCGGCGATGTTGTGCAGCTCTGCCGGTGTCGTCCGGCGCAGCGTGGCATAGATCGCTTGGTAGGACGGCCGGACACTGCCCTCGATGTCGATCATCTCGTCGAACGCCTCACCCACGGTGTAATTAGCGAGCACGTCCTCCATACCGCGAGCGTACTGAACCGAGCGTTTAGCTGGCCGTAAAGGTGGAACTGCTCCGGGCCAGATCGCCTAAGCTGACCGCGTGCCGAGCGACCGCGACAACATCGGGCTGCCCGAGCAAATGCAGGTCCGGCTGGACAAGCGGTCACGGTTGCTGGCGGAAGGCCGTGAGCCCTATCCGGTGGTCGTTCCGCGGACTCACTCGCTGGCCGAGGTCCGCGGCCGTTGGGGTCACTTGGCGCTCGGTGAGGAAACAGCCGACGTCGTCGGTGTGACCGGCCGCGTCGTCTTCGTCCGCAACACCGGCAAACTGTGTTTCGCCACCTTGCAGGAGGGCCTGTCTCTCGATCATTCCGGCGTTCGGCTGCAGGTGATGATCTCCCTGGCGGAGGTCGGCGAGGAGTCGTTCGCAGCCTGGAAGGCCGATGTCGATCTTGGTGACTTCGTCTT
>DATFOP010000131.1:0-2221 GCA_035265505.1 Propionibacteriaceae bacterium
GACTCCAGCTGCTCCATGATTTCCAGCTCGGCGTCTTCCAGGTCAGAGATCCTGCGCTGCAGGTGTGCCACCTCCTCAACCATTGACGACAAGGCCTTGGGGTCGGCAATGGTGCCGTCGGCGATCCGTGTCTGATTGCGACTCAGGCGTTCTCGGACAGGCTCGAGTTCGGCTTCAGCCCTCCCCTGCTCAGCTTCGAGATCGCTGACCGCGGTCTCGGCGGCAACGAGATCGGCAGAAGTTGCCGCCACAGCGGCAGTGAGTGCCTTGATCTCCGCCTGCTCCGGCAGCGTCTTTCGCCGATGCCCAAGCTGGGCAAGCGCAGAGTCAATGGTCTGCAAGTCGAGCAGGCGCAGCTGCGCGCCGCGGTCAGCTTTGATGAGGCACTCCCTGTCTCGTTGCGGATCGCCGACAACCCTACTTCCGGGTGATCTGGGAATGAATCCGGCCGCAGCCGGGTTGTCGCGAAAGAGCCCACCGGGGCTCTCTGTTCGTGGCCACAACGCGGTGACTGCGCTCGCCAGACTGCTCCCGCCAAAGGACACGCACACTCATGACTTCGGTGCTGGACCGCGCCACCGTTCAGAGCTCTAGTGATCATTTCGTTGGCCGAAAGTACGTCCAACTCGTTCTGGTGCTCGGTGCGCTGAGTGCGATCGGTCCGCTGACCATCGATACCTACCTGCCGGCGCTGCCTGCGCTGACCACCGACTTGGCCGCCACAGACTCACAGGCCCAGCTCACCATCACCGGCCTGCTTGTCGGGCTCGGCATCGGTCAGTTGATCATCGGACCGTGGTCCGATGTGGTCGGACGCCGGAAGCCACTGTTGCTCGGGCTCGCAGCGCATGGCCTCATCTCGCTGATCTGTGCCGTGGCACCCTCGATCGAGCTGCTGATCTTCACACGCACCCTGCAGGGACTCTGTGGAGCCGCTGTCGCCGTCGTGGCCATGGCGACTGTCCGCGACCTGTTCAGCGGGGTGCGCGCTGCCCAGCTGCTGTCCCGGCTGATCCTGGTGCTCGGCATCGCGCCGATCGTGGCGCCGTCATTAGGCAGCGCGTTGTTGCAGGTGACCTCCTGGCGTGGCATCTTCGTCGTCCTCGCCATGGCCGCGGTGGGACTGTTGGCAGTCGCCTGGTTCGGACTGCCGGAAACCTTGCCGTACGCCCGCCGACGGCCGGGCAGTGTCCGCGGATCGCTACGCGCCTACGGCGCTTTGTTCTCCGACCGGCTATTCCTGATCATGGTCGGCATCGCGGGTTTGATGTTCGCCACCTTGTTCGCCTACATCGCCGCAGCGCCCTTCCTGCTGCAAGAGGTCTTCGGCCTTTCGACCCAGCAGTTCGGGGTGGCCTTCGGCTCCACCGCGGTCGGGCTGATCTTGATGACGCAGCTCAATCCGATCTTGCTCCGCCGCTACAGCCCCGTGCGGGTGCTGACGGCGGGCGTCGTGGTCGCGTTTCTCAGCGCCCTGACCCTGCTCGCCACTGCCGTCACCGGATTCGGCGGCTTGCTGGGCGTCATGATCCCCCTGTGGTTCGTCATGTCCTCTTGCGGTCTGTCGTTTCCCAACGCACCCGCCATTGCTCTCAGTCGGCACGGTGAGGAGGCCGGCACCGCCGCGGCGCTGCTCGGCGCGGCGCAATTCGTGATCGGTGGTGCGATCGCTCCTGTGGTCGGAGCGTTTGCCAACGGCACCCCGGTTCCGATGGCGGCAATTGTGGTGGCTACGACCGGCCTGGCTGCGACATTGATTCTTCTGGGCAGGCGCCGGCTCGATGCCGCGAGTTCGGCTACTGCCTGATCGCGGACGCGGGTTCCACAGCTCCAACGGGCAGGCCGCACTGTGCCCGCCCAGCGTTGAGACGGTGCTGGTAGCGAGCCTGTCCGCTGAGGTGATCCGCATCCTCGTCGGCGGTGACGGTGCGAGAATGCGGGTGTGAGTGACCAGCAGCCTCCTTTGCCCAACCGCCAGGTGCCGTTCTCCGATGCGTTCAAGGAGTTCATCAAGCAGGGCTGGACCTCTGATCGAACGGAGCTTCCTGATCAACTGCCCTCCGCCCCGTACGCCGCTCGCCGCCGGCAGGCCATCAGCGACCAGTTCCCCGGGGATCGGCTGATCATTCCCGCCGGCGGGCTCAAGGTGCGGTCCAACGACACGGACTACCGCTTTCGGCCCCATTCGGCGTTCGCCCACCTGACCGGCCTGGGTTCCGAT
>DATFOP010000132.1:0-13902 GCA_035265505.1 Propionibacteriaceae bacterium
GCCTCCGCCAGATCGACCAGCTCGCGCAATTCCGCTTCCGTTGCGAACGGGCCGTCGGAGAAACCCTTCCCGGGAGTCAGCGCATTGCCGATCAAGATCAGCAGTCGAGGAAACGGCCCGAGCACCGTGGTGATGGCGAACAGCGGGCCGGCGGACGCACAGGCGACCCGGTCGGCGTGCTGGCGGCCCAGCGTACGAGGTGCCACTCCCCAAAAGATGTACGAGATGATGAACATCGAGCCGGCGGTGATCAGCCCCGCCAACCAGACCCGCTCGATCTGGGTGAACGCCACCTTCGCGACCAACACGATGGCGGAGATTTCGATCAAGCTGCGGACGAACAGGGCGGTATTGAGATATCGGGGCAGATCATCGAGCATGCTGCGCAGCCGCGTCGCTCCCGGCCGCCCATCGGCGACGAGCCGATCGGCTCGGGCTCTGGAGAACGAGTAGAGCGAAGCCTCACCGGCAGCCAACAACCCGGCGGCGACGACCAGCACCAAGGCGATGCCGAGGAAGACCCAGTCGTTTTCAGTCATCGAAGTACCTTCGCAGCTTCCGGCCGTTGTTCCGCCCAGGCAGCGATGATCTTGTCCTTGAGCGCGAACATCTCCGCCTGTTCGGCCGGCTCGCCGTGGTCGTATCCCAACAGATGCAGCAGGCCGTGCACCAGGAGGTACTCAGCCTCCTCACTGGTCGTCCGGCCATGTTGCCGCGCCTCGCGGTCGGTGACGGCGGGACACAAGACGATGTCCCCGAGCAAGCCTTCCGGAGGCTCCTCATCGTCATTCGGCGGTCGTAGCTCGTCCATGGGGAACGAGAGGACGTCGGTTGGACCGGTTTCTCCCAGGTATTTCTCGTGGTAGGCGCTCATCGTCTGTTCATCGACCAACAGGATGGACAGTTCCGCCTGGGGATGGATCCGCAGCTGACCGAGCGCAAAGGCCGCCAGCCGTACCAGGCCAGAATCGTCCGCGTCTAGACCGGACTCATTGTTGATATCGACCGTCACTCGGGCCCCGTCCGCGACGTTAGGCCCGACCGGCGCGAGGCGCCGGTGCCGGGGTGTGCGCCGGCTGATCAGCCTCGAACCTGTCGTATGCGGCAACGATCCTGCCCACCAGCTTGTGCCGGACGACGTCGTGATTCGTCAGGTGACAGAAAGAGATGTCCTCGACGTTGTCCAGAATCCCCTGCACCACGCGAAGCCCGCTTCGCGTGCCCCCGGGGAGATCGACCTGAGTGATGTCACCGGTCACCACGATCTTGGAGCCGAAGCCCAACCGCGTCAGGAACATCTTCATCTGCTCCATCGACGTGTTCTGAGCCTCGTCCAAGATGATGAACGCGTCGTTCAATGTGCGACCCCGCATGTAAGCCAGCGGCGCCACCTCGATCGTGCCGGCCGTCAGCAACCGCGGAATCGAGTCCGGGTCCAGCATGTCATGCAGGGCGTCGTACAGCGGGCGAAGATAGGGATCGATCTTGTCGTTGAGCGTGCCAGGTAGGAAGCCGAGATGCTCACCGGCCTCGACCGCCGGGCGGGTGAGGATGATCCGGTTGACCTGCTTGTTCTGCAGCGCCTGAACGGCCTTGGCGACTGCCAGATAGGTCTTACCGGTACCGGCCGGTCCGATGCCGAAGACCACCGTGTGCTGATCGATGGTGTCGACGTACCGCTTCTGATTCAAGGTCTTGGGCCGGATCGTCTTTCCCCGCGACGACAAGATGTTATGGGTCAGCACGTCGGCCGGGTGGGCCTCTTCGCGTCCGGCCAGCATGGAGCAAATCCGCTCAACGGCGTCGCTGGTCAACCCCTGGCCGGTACGCAACACCGTCACCAGTTCGGTAATGACGTCGACAGCAAGCTCGACGGCGGCGTGCGAGCCGCTGAGGGTGATCTCGTTACCGCGCACATGGATGTTGGCGGCCAGGTCCCGCTCCAGGATGCGCAGGAACTCGTCGCGGGGACCGAGGATGTTGACCATTTCGACCGACGCGGGAACTGTGACTCTCCGCATCTCCTCCAGGCCGACGTCGTTGGCGCGCGAGCTGGAGAGCGCACGGGTCGTGGCCGCATCGGAAGCAGAAGCCGAGATCTCTGACCTACTCAGTGGTTTCCTCGCTGAAAATGGGAATGTCGCGCACCATCTTAATGAACACTCGCCGAGACGCCCAAGAGATTAGCAGGCCTACCCGTCTCGACGGAGGCTTCGCGAGTGTCGTTGCTGGCGGCGCAAGAGCCGCATCGAGGGAGAAACTAACTCCAGTCGTCCGGAACGATGTGCATGGCGGCTTCCTCTGCGCTCGCAGCCGCACCGTCGATACCGACATCGTTGCCGATGAGGTCCTTGTCGACATCGGGCCCGATCCCCTGATTGGGATCGACCAGTCGGCCCGCCCGATCGCCACCGACTTCGCCGTCGTCGATGAAGTCGCCTCCGGCTGCCTCCACGTTGACGTCGGGCTGCTCGGCCGCCAAGCGTTCGTCAAGGGTCTGGTGCTCGCCGTGGCGCAACAGCTCGGACGGCTTCTCTGGCGGCGAGTAGCCCTCGTCCAGCGGGTCGTCAACACCACGGTCGTCTAAAGATCGCTCCGGCTCGAGCTGATCGAGCTGTTCGGAGCGGTCATCGTCGTCGTACACGTCGGTCATGATCTCAGCCTGCCACGTCGTTGCACGCAATCGAGGCCCGTACCATCGCTGGCTGTGACAACGCTCGACTCTGCCCGTCGGCCCGCTGGAAAGACGGTCGCCTTTGCCACCAGTCCCAGCGGAATCTACGCCGTTGTCGTGGCCACCTTCTGCGGACTGCTGCTGATCTCCAACATCGCCGCGACGAAGACCATCACGGTCGTTGACGGTTTGCCGCAGGTGCTCGGCGGCGGCATCTTCACTGACGGCGGCGCCATCTTGTTCCCGCTGACCTACGTCCTGGGCGACGTGCTTGCCGAGGTGTACGGCCTGCGGCAGGCCCGGCGCGCCATCTGGGTGGGTTTCGGTCTGGCAGCCGTGGCTGCCCTGACCTTCCTCGCGGTCGGCGCCGCGCCGCCAGGCCCCGGCTATGAGAACCAGGAGGCGTTTGTAGCTGTGCTCGGCTTCGTGCCACGCATCGTGATTGCGAGCTTGTGCGGCTACCTGGCCGGCCAGTTTCTTAACGCCTATGTTCTCGTCAGGATCAAGAAGCGGACTGCTGAGCGCCGAATGTGGGCTCGGCTGGTGGGTTCCACGGTCGTCGGCCAGTTCGCCGACACGGCGTTGTTCTGCGTCATCGCCTTCGCGGGCGTGTTTCCGACGTTAAGCAGCCTGATCAGCTACACCGTGACCGGCTACATCTACAAGGTTGCCGTCGAAGTGATCATGCTCCCAGTCACTTACGCGGTGATCCGGGCGATCAAGAGACGCGAGCCTGGATACGCAGCCCGTCCGGTGGGTGCACCCGAGGTCCGCCAACTGCGGCTGGTGGTCAAGGCGGAGCCGTACGAGGATGCCGTGCGGTTCTATCGCGATGAGCTCGGTCTGGGGCAGGAGGAGAGCTACGAGACCGATGGCGGCGCCAAGGTGATGATCTTGGATGCTGGGCGCGCCACCCTGGAGCTCTCCAACGGGGCGCAGATCGACTACATCGACGACGTTGAGGTGGGCCGCACCGGGATCAGCCCGCATTTCAGGGTGGCGTTCGAGGTGGACGATACGGCGTCGGTCACAGACAAGCTGGTAGCGGCCGGGGCCGAGCTGATCGCCCCGCCGGTTCGCACCCCCTGGGACTCTCTCAATGCCCGGCTTCGCGGCCCGGCGAATGTACAGCTCACGATCTTCACCGAGCTCGGCGACAAAGCCCTGCCGAAACAACGTGATCAATCATCCACCGACTACGGTGGCTGATTGATCACGTTATTCGACGTGGCGGCGGGGGCTGCAACACCTGGTTACTGCGGCCGGATGGGCGGCACCACGCCGTCTTCGATTGCGCGGCGCAGGAGGTCGACCTTGCTGGGAGCCGGACGCGAGATCTCGCTGTACTTGGTGCGGATGCGACGCAGGTACTCCTTGGCACTGTTCTCAGTGATGAAGAGTCGACGGGCGATCTGCGGCACATCGATGCCCGAGACGTAGAGCGTCAGGACCTCACGCTCGCGGCTGCTGAGCTTGGCTTCCACAAAGCTTTGATCGCCGTCGATCATGGCCAAGATCTCGGTCGACACGAGCGTGTGACCGCGCGCCACCTGCCGGATCTTGTCGGCTGTTTCGGCCAACGACTCAGACTTGCGGCTCATCCCGTGTGCTCCCGCCGCGAGGGCTCGGCGGACCAACCGAGGGTTGTCGGCAATCGAGTAGACGAGGACCCGATAACCACTGGCAACGAGCTCAGCGACGGTCTCGGCAGGATCCGACCCGTCGTCCAAAACCAAGTCGAGCACGATGACATCGCAGGCGCTTTCCTTGATCATCCGCTTGAGGTCGGTGGCGGTGCGCGCCTGGGCGACCACGCTGAGGCCAGCGGTAGTCGGCAAGCGTCCGAGGCTGCCGGCGAGTCCTGCCCGAACCGCTACGTGATCGTCCACGACCACCACGCGGATCGAGTCGGATGCTTCCCCGTGCCGCGCTACTCGGTCAGCCACCGGACTCGATCTCCTCGGATTGCCAGTTTCCTGCCTCATCAATGGTGGTCAGTCGGGTCTTGGGCCCATCCTGGTAGACCACCGAGGTGACCTGATGCGGACCTGGACCGAGCCGGACCACCACTTTCTGGACGGCTGACGACTCCAGTGCCGCTCGCACCTCCGATGTGACCGCTCTTCCCACGATCGGCGGAACGGGACCGCGTCGGCTGTCGACAAACGTGACGCTCACACCCCTGCGACGTGCTGCGTCCGTCACGTCGGCCAGTTCGTCGCTCATCACGTTGCGAGCGACCAGCGCTTCCCGCAGACCCGCCTCCAGCAGCCTCGCCTCGGTCTTGAGCGCGACCGGGATGTCGCGGTCGGCAGCGGCGATCTTCGTCAAGGTCGCCGATGCCGTCTCGATCAGGTCGGCCACCCAGAGTGACCGCTGGACTCGAGCCGCGTACCAGCCAGCTGATTCTTCAGCGGCAACTGTTTCTTGACGACGCGACAGGTCCTGGCGCCGGGTGATAGCCCGCAATCTCCGGGTCACGATGACAGCGAGCAGCAGAAACACCGCTGGACCGAAGACTGCGATCACCAGACCGGTCCAACCGAAGGCCGACCTCAGACTCCACCAGCCGTAACAGACGGCGAGCACCAGCAGTCCCACGATCGCGATCTTGATCCGGCGTCGAATGGCCAGCACGACCAGGACGAGCTGCAGCGGATAGAAGTGCCACAGAGCTGCATCAGGCCATCGTTCTCTCGGCAACGCGAAGTCCATCAGCCCGGCGACGGCCGCGATGAGGGCGACAGAGCTGACCGCCGCCCACGTCGGCAGCCGAAGTGATCGTCCGGTGTGCAGAACCACCGCGGTAAGAACACACATCGCGACCATGGCCAGCAGGGCCGGCGCCACCTCGATGAACCGATTGGCGTTGAGCAATCCGAGGAAGATCTCCATGCCGACTAGCAGCCAGGTCAGGGTCACGAGCTGTGCGACCGGGAAGTCTGCGGGAAGCGCATGCCCGGCCCGGGGCTGGGGACTTCCCGTTCGCGAGTCTAGGTCCGCCGATGCGCCGGTCCAGGCCAGCTCGACGGTCGTTCCCACTCCCGGCTCCGATGAAATCGAGCAGGTTCCGCCAGCGTCGCGCATGCGCTCGGCCATGGAAAGCCGGAGCCCGAGTCGATCTGCCGGTACAGAGTCCACGACGAATCCGGCACCGTCGTCCTGGACTCGGCTGCTCACCCGCAGCTGAGGCCCTTCCCTTGTCGCATGCCAGTTCACAGCGATGCGATGTGGCCGTGCATGGCGCACGGCGTTGCGGAGTGCTTCTCGCGTCGAGGCGAGCAGAGCTTCAGCCGCCCCTGCGGGGAGTTTCTCACCGTCGAGCGGCTCTGGCAGTGCCGCTTCGAACAGCACGGCAGGACTAACCTGCTGTGCACTGGTCTGAGCGAGTTGCGCCAGACCGCTCAGCGTTACCGCTCCATCCGTGTCGGTCTTGGAACAGAGCTCCTCCAGCTTGACCAGCGTCGCTGACGCCAGAGATTTGGTCGCCTCGACGGCCGCTCGATCCTGAGCATGAGCCGCCGCGGTCAGCGTGGTCAACACGTCGTCATGGACCAGTCGGTCGAGTTGGTCACGCTCGGCGGCCAGCGCCCGGTCCATGGCCGCGGCTGTTTCGCGGGTATAGGCCGCCAGAGCCAAATCGTCGGCACGGCGAGCGGCCTTGAGCATGCCCAGGGCGACGGCAGCAATGGCCAAGGCCGCTGCAGGTGCAAACAATCCCTGCGAGATGGCGGTCCTGAGGTCGGCCGAGCCGCCAGCACCGGTGCTCCGAAACACCGCGAAACAAAGACCCAGGATCGCCCCGTACGCCGTGCCCCAGGCCAGCCCCGCCCCAATCGCGGCGCATACCACCGACGGCCCGATAAGCCACCAGATCCATGGTTCGCGTGCGGTGGGCACCTCCGGCAACCCCCACGGTGCGGTGGCGACCGCGGCCAGGGTCAACAGCGCGTACGCGACCGCCGGCGCCCGCACGCTTTGAGAGCGAGCGGCCCTGATCACCATCAGCACGGTGATGCCGACAAGGCCGGTGCAGAACACCGCAACCCACCACCACTGCGCACGGAACAGTTCCGCACGTGCATACGGGACACTCGGAAGCCAGCTGATGACGTTGTAGCCAGCCATCATGCGGTCGATCATGAGGGCGATACCTAGCGTTACGCTCGCTGGCAACCCCACCCAACGAGACTCAGCCACGACCAAATGATTCCGTTGCCCAACGGTCACGCGCCAGTGTGCGCCGTCCCCCGTCCTGGGGACACGGACGTGTGCAGAGATTCAGCCCACAGCGGAAAAGGGCTGTGAGGCGTCACCCGTCCGAGCTACAGGTCAGGCGTCAACCGGTCCGCGCACTCCACCTGCGCCCCAGAACGGTGTTAGTTTCCCGACCGAACTCCGTTTGAGCGTGCAGAAGCTACGTGTCGGGAGTTGGCAACGCCGATCGGGGGACATCGGCTGGCTGGCTGTGACCTCACCCTCGCGCTGGCGATCGGTGTCGAACCGGCTAGCCGGTACCGATGCGTTCGACGATGTCGCTGGTGGCTGTCTGGGAGGCGGGAGCAGACAGCCACCAGCCGTCGACCGCTCGCGGTCGCGCGGATCAGGGTCGGACCGCAGGCGGTCGCGCGGATCAGGGTCGGACCGCAGGCGGTCGCGCGGAGCAGCGTCGGACCTCGGCGGTCGCGCGGATCAGGGTTTTGGAGCCTTGGCGTAATAACGCGCCAGAAAGCTGATCTTGAAGTCCTCGAAGCTTCCGTCGTCGATGCTTGCGCGGATGTCGTCGACCAACCGGACGATGAAACGCTCGTTGTGGATGGTGCAGAGCGTCGAGGCGAGCATCTCCTTGGCCTTGAAGAGGTGATGGAGATAGGCCCGGGTGTAGTTCGCGCAGGTGTAGCAATCGCAGTCCTCGTCCAGTGGAGCGAAGTTACCCCGGGAGGCTGCCGTGGTGACGTTGAACCGGCCGTCACGGGTGTAGACCGCCGCATTTCGCGCGACCCGGGACGGTGAGACGCAATCGAAGGTGTCGGTGCCGTTCTCCACGGCCGCGAAGAAGTCGTCGGGCTCGGAGATGCCGAGCAGGTGTCGCGGACTGGCGTCCGGCAGCTCAGCGCAGACCCAGCTCACGATCGTGCCGAGATTCTCCTTCTCCAAGGCTCCGCCGATGCCGTAGCCATCAAAGCCGACCCCGTCGACGGCCACCGAAGTCAAATCGCGGGTGGCCTTGCGCCGCAGGTCTTCGTATTGAGCACCCTGCACCACCGCGAATAGAGCCTGGTACGGGCGGTCGCCGCGGAGGGCGGTCTGGCGACGGTGCTCGGCGAGGCAGCGCTCCGCCCACCGGTGCGTCCGCAGCACGGACTTCTCTTGATACGCACGAGTGTTCAGCAGCGTGGTGCACTCGTCGAAGGCGAACATGATGTCGGCGCCCAGCTGGTGCTGGATTTGCATCGATACCTCGGGCGTGAAGCGATGCAGGGAGCCGTCGAGGTGGGAGGTGAACGTCACGCCGTCGTCATCCACCTGGGCGAGCCTGCTCCTTCCCTCGGCGATCACGTCGTCGTCTTCTAACCCCGCGGTGCGCATGGCGAGCACCTTCTTGAAGCCGGCCCCCAGGCTCATCACCTGGAAGCCGCCGCTGTCGGTGAAGGTCGGACCCGGCCAGTTCATGAACGCGCCCAATCCACCCGCCGCGTCGACGATGTCGGCGCCCGGCTGAAGGTACAGGTGATACGCATTGGCTAGTACCGCCTGAGCACCCAGATCGGCCAGGCTTTCTGGCAGCACAGCTTTAACGGTGGCTTTGGTGCCGACGGCGATGAAGGCCGGCGTCCGAATCGTGCCGTGTGGAGTCGTGATCACGCCCGTGCGCCCGAGCCGGCCGGCTAGCCCGGTCACGGGCTCGAAGGTGAATCCTTCGACAGGCTCAGGACGCGGCCCATCGCCAAGGTCAGGGAGCGGTGGCTCGACACGGTCAGGGAGCGGTGGCTCGACACGGTCAGGGTGCGACCCGTCGAAACCCTCAGGGCTCGCGGTCATCGCGACATCACAGTAGCCAGCGCGACCACCCCGGCGGTCGAGGTGCGCAGCACGCCGTCGCTGATCGACACCGGCAAGCCGCCAGCGGCCACCAGCTCATCGATCTCCACCGGAGCAATTCCCCCTTCCGGACCGATCACGATCATGACCGTGCCGTGCTCCGGCAGATGCACACCAGCCAGCGGTTCGGTGGCCTCCTTGTGCAAGATGAGCGCACAGTCGGCGGCGGCGACGGCTTCGACCAGCTCTGAGGTGTCGATCGGCCCCCGCACAGCAGGCACGAGAAGGCGTCGAGACTGCTTGGCGGCCTCGCGGGCGGTCGACCGCCAGCGATTGACAGCCTTCTCGGCGCGGTCACCCGACCAGCGGACGACCGATCGACTTGCCTGCCACGGAATGATTTCGGCGATCCCGACCTCGGTCATCATCTCCACGGCGAGCTCACCTCGATCGCCCTTGGGCAGCGCCTGTACGGCGACGTAGTGGCGCCGTACAGGCGCCTCAACGAGCTGCTCGGCAACCCTGATCGTGAGGGCGGTCTTCGAGACTTCATCGACCCGGCCGGCGACAGCCCGTCCGCGGCCGTCGCCGATGAGAATCATCTCCCCGGGCCGGATGCGCCGCACCAACGCAGCGTGCCGACCCTCCTCCCCATCCAAGCGGACCGGCGTGCCGACATCGGGCAACGGATCGGCAAGATCCTCCAGCAGGAAAAGCGGGATCACTGGCCGGCGAAGGCGTCCCGCAGCCGGCCGAAGACTCCTCGACCGTGCTTCTGCACGGTGACCTCGGGCGCCGTCTCATCCCGCAATTCAGCGAGCTGACGAAGCAGGTCCGCCTGCTCAGGGTCAATGCGGGTCGGTGTCTGAACCAGCAGAGTGATGCCCAGTTGGCCACGGCCGCTGGCCCGCAGCCGAGGCACACCCTTGCCATCGATCGCGATTCTCGTACCCGATTGCGTGCCCGCTGGAACCGCGACCCGGACGGTCTTAGTCTCCTCGTCGGCATCGTCAAGGTCCGCCTCAAGGGTCGACACAAGCACCTCGGTGCCGAGCGCGGCGGCGGTCATCGGAATGCGGACAACGACCTCCAGATCGTCACCATCGCGTCGAAACACCTCGTGCGGGAGAACTTGCAGCTCGACGTAAAGGTCGCCGGCTGGTCCGCCTCCAGGACCGACCTCGCCGTGAGCGGCAAGATGGATCCGGTTCCCGGTGTTCACACCCGGCGGAATCTTCACGTTGATGGTCCGGTTGGATCGCACCCGCCCATCACCGGAACATTCGACGCACGGGTACTGGATGATGGTGCCGTACCCGCGGCATGTCGGGCACGGTTGGGTGGTGCGGATGTCGCCGATGAACGATCGCTGCACATGAGTGACGTCACCTTGCCCATGGCAAGTCGTACACCGTACCGGCGATGAGCCTTCGGACGCTCCGGAGCCATTGCAGCGCGGGCAGAGCACAGCCGTGTCGACTCGGAGCGGTTTGGTCGTGCCAAATGCGGCCTCCGCCAGTTCGAGATCCAGCCGGACAAGTGCATCCTGACCTCGCCGGATCCGCGATCGCGGGCCGCGAGAGGTGGTCTGGCCGCCGAACATGGCGTCCATCAGATTCGTGAAGTCGAAACCGCCGCTGCTGAAGCCGCCGTTGAATCCGCCCATGCCGCCGCCGAGCGGGTCGCCGCCGCGGTCGTAGAGGTCGCGCTTCTTCGGATCCTGCAAGACCTCGTAGGCCTCCGCGACCTTCTTGAACCGATCAGCGGCATCCGGCTCGGTGGCCACATCTGGATGCAGCTTCATCGCCAGCTGCCGGTATGCCTTCTTGATCTGCTCGGGCGTCGCATCGCGGGAGACACCGAGGATCTGGTAGTAGTCCGAGCTCATCGTGTTTCTATTCATCCTTCAGAGAGGAAGCGGCCCACATAGCGCGCTACGGCACGGACCGACGCCATCGTCGACGGGTAGTCCATCCGAGTCGGACCGACCACCCCCAGCGTCGCCAGCGTGTCCACTGCGCTCCCGTAACCGCTAGCGACCATAGAGGTCGACTGTAGTTCCTTGTACGGGTTCTCCTGCCCGATCCGTACCGTCACGGAATCGGAGGTGGTCGCTTCTCCCAGCAGCTTCAGCAACACCACCTGCTCCTCCAGTGCTTCCAGGACCGGTTTCACGGTCGTCTCGAACTCGGCTCCATAGCGGGTGAGGTTCGGCATGCCGCCCACCACGATCCGGCCCGAGGTCTCACTGCTGAGCATCTCCAGCAGCGTGGCAATCGCCGCCTGGCCGATCATCTGCAGCGACGGTGGCAGCGACTCGAGAACCCTGCTCAGCCGAACGCCGGCCTGTGAGGAGGAATTCCCTACCGCAGCTGCGTTCAGATGCGCCCGCAGCTCGGCGAGGGTTTCGTCGTCGTGCTCGGGCAGTTCGAGCTGACGCTGCTCGATCCGGCCCGTCGAGGTGATCAAGATCAACAAGATCCGCTGCGTGGAGAGCGAGACGATCTCGACGTGGCGTACCGTCGAGTGACTCAGCGTCGGATATTGCACGATCGCCACCTGCTGGGTCACCTGCGCGAGAAGCTTGACGGTACGGTGCAGCACGTCGTCGAGATCGAGAGCCCCCGAGAGAAACGTCTGGATGGCCCGCTGTTCGGCCTGCGATAGCGGCTTCACCGATCCCAGCCGGTCGACGAACAGTCGATAGCCCTTGTCGGTCGGAATACGGCCGGCGCTGGTATGCGGCTGGGTGATGTAGCCCTCTTCCTCGAGAGCGGCCATGTCATTGCGCACAGTCGCAGGGGAGACACCCAGGTCATGCCGCTCGACCAGCGTCTTGGACCCTACGGGCTCCTGGCTGGAGACATAGTCGGTGACGATGGCCCGTAGTACCTGAAGCTTGCGCTCGTCCACGGTCGTCCCTCCTGTCCTGCTCAGCCGGGCAACTGGCACTCAAGCGGTCGAAGTGCCAGTCTAACTGGATGAGTCAGCCTGGACCCGGCGCCGAACCGGGGCCGTGGCGCGAGGTGGCGGCCGGCGTCTACCTCTGCGTCGCTCAGCCGGCATCGGTCAACCTGGGCCTGGTTCTCGGATCCGATTTCGCACTGATGGTGGACACCGGCTCGTCCCCACGGCAGGGGCGGCTGCTACGGGAGGCGGCGAGATCGGTGACCGCCGTACCCGTCCAGGCGGCTGTCGCCACGCATTGGCACTACGACCACTGCTTCGGGTTGGCGGCCTTCATCGACGTGGCGACCTTCGCCCACGAGTCCGTGCCGGACCGGCTGCGGGGCGCGGACGCGGCCGCGGCCGCCGCAGAGCTCGGTGTCGAGGCGTCCGAGCTTGCCGTGGCGTCGCGCGAGGTCGTGGTGGCGGCGGCGCTCGACCTGGGTGGCCGGCGCGTGGAAATTGCGCATCTTGGCCGGGGGCACACCGACGGTGACCTGGTTGTCGTCGTGCCTGACGCCAACGCGATCTTCGCCGGGGACTTGATTGAGTCGGCGACCGCACCGTGGTACGGCGGCGACAGCTTTCCGCACGAGTGGGCGGCCACCCTCGATTCGGTGATTGGTCTGATGACGGCCGACACCATCGCTGTCCCCGGACATGGCGAGCCCGTGAACCGGGAGTTTGTCTTCGGACAACGCGGCCGCGTTGCCGCCGTATCTGGCGAGATCCGGCGTCTCAGCGATTCCGGAATCAGCGCGTCCGAGGCTCTGCAGGCCGGATCTTGGCCGTTCCCGGCAGAGCACATCGGGGGCGGCATCGAGGCCGGGTATAGCCAGCTCGAGGTATCGGGTCGCAAGACCCTTCCGCTAATTTGAAGCACGATCGGAAACGAGCTCAATCGCGAGTCGGCTATCGGCGGAAGGATGGATGCCGGTGACCACCGAAACTCCGTTGAGCGTTGGCCGGCTCAGCGGCAAGTCGGCCGTCATCACTGGGGCGGGCAACGGCATCGGACGCGCTACCGCAACCCTCTTCGCCGATGAGGGCGCCCGCCTGGTGATCAACGACCTCGACAAGCCTTCGCTGGCAGCGGTAGCGAAAAGCCTGCGATCAGCAGGTGCGGAGATTGTCGAGGTCGTCGGTAACGTCGCCGATCCGGCCGACGCGGAATCCATGATCTCTGCCGCCGTCTCCAGCTACGGCACCATCGACATCCTGGTCGCCAACGCCGGCGTCATTCCCCTCGGCACCATCGTGGAAACTAGTCCCGACGACTGGGATTCCGTGATGGATGTCGATGCCCGCGGGATGTTTTTGACCTGCAAGTACGCGATCACCGAGATGGCCCGTCAAGGAAGCGGCTCGATCGTCTGCTTGTCGTCGATCTCTGGGATGGCTGGGCAACGGAGCCAGGCGGCCTACGGTCCGGCAAAGTTCGTCGCCACCGGTCTGACCCGGCACTTGGCCATCGAGTGGGCTGAGCACGGCATACGCGTGAATGCTGTGGCTCCGGGAACAATCGAGACCGAGGCCGTCCGCCGGGTTGTGGAGACTGCCGAGGGCCGCCGCTATGTCGACCTCATTCGCGAGCAACATCCGATGAAACGTCTCGGCCAGCCCGCCGAGGTGGCCCGGGCGATCGTGTTCCTCGCCTCCGATGACGCCAGTTTCATCACCGGGGAGGTGCTTGCCGTCGATGGCGGCTATCTCGCCCAATAGCGGGTTCCTGCGCTGAACGTCGCGATCACCGGGGGTGCCAGGGGAGATTCGAATCAATACCCGCGGAGCCACGTGACTCGCGATCACCGGTATTCTTCTAGAACGATTCAGTTCTCGAAGGGGATCTGGTGGCTCGTGTCACGGTGAGAACCCTCGCTGATGCGTTGGGAATCTCTGTCTCCACTGTGTCCAACGCGTACAACCGGCCGGACCAGCTGTCATCGGAGCTGAGAGCGCGGATCCTGAGCAAGGCCGACGAACTCGGCTACGCCGGGCCTGACGCCGCCGCTCGGGCGCTGCGCAGCGGTCGAGCGGAGGCGGTCGGTGTCGTGTTGACCGAGCAGTTGTCGTACGCCTTCTCCGATCCGTACGCGATTGGCTTTCTCACCGGATTGTGCGAGGTCGTCGAGCAGCGCCATATCAGCATCGTTTTGATGCCGCTGTCGTTTGAGGGCGACGAGCTGGACGTGACGGCGGTACGGCACGCCAAGATCGATGCCCTGACCACCTTCCGGTTA
>DATFOP010000133.1:0-3934 GCA_035265505.1 Propionibacteriaceae bacterium
CCAGCTTGTGGAGCACCTGAGGCCGACTTAGGGTTTGTTCATGGTGGACGTCTATCAAGTGGTGCTCGGTGCGATCGCCGTGTCCATCATGGTCCTTGTACCGATCGGGCTGGTCTTTCTCTACGACCTGCTGGCGGGGCGTTGGGACGGCTCGATTGCCCGCTGGAAAGAATCTCGGCAGCAGTCGGCGCAACGTCGCCGGAACCTGCGCGCGATGCGCGATCAACGCGGCATCCCGCTGGAACAGGTGGCGGCGAATCTTCGTCGGCTGCGCGCGGTTGTCACCAGAGATGCCCATCGATCGGCGGCCCATCAAATGGGCGACCGGCTCGCCTACGACCAGGTGCTGATCCAGGCCTGCGAGATGTTGGAGATCGAGCACGATCTCGGTGCGGAGTCAGCGGGCATGGAGCGCGACATCGAGCGGATCCGCGTCGAGGCCGAACTCGAGCGAGCTGGCGTTGTGCTATCCGAGCGAAATTACGGTCAGGCCGCCTGAGGCCATCGCCAAAGGCGCCAACACACCGGTGCAACAAGCGCTTTAAGCAGCTCACCCGTGCGGTGAACTCGGGAGTCCGTGGAGCCGACAGGGGTCGAGTTAGTGGGCCCCTCCAACGTCTCGGCGGCTGTCTCGGACACCACCGCCGGGCGACAGGGCCGACAGCGGCGGCTGATGCGGCGGGCTCGCCGCGCCGATGATGTCGCTCGAACACTTTCCCTACGGGGTCCGTACATGGTAAGCAGGCTTGTCTCCACCATTCGATTCATGGAAGGACAAGCACGCCATGGGCGACCAAACGACTGGGGCCATCAGCGACTACGACGCCATTGGCGGCGGGTCTGCCGTGAGCGCTGTCGTCAACGACTTTTACGACCGGGTTCTCGGCGACCCACAGCTTGCACCGTATTTCGAAGGGGTCGATCTCGCTCGAGTCAAGCGTCATCAGGTGCTCATGGTGAGTCAGGTGCTCGGGGGCCCTGAGGCGTACACCGGTCGCCCCCTCGGCGAGGCGCACGCCGGCCTTGGGATCGACCATGATGACTTCGCCGTGGTCGTCGGCCATCTAGCTGCCGCCATGGAGGATGCCGGAGTCCCCGACGACATCATCGAGAGGGCCGCCGCGGCGGTCATCGCCACGGAGTCCGACATCGTCGAATCTGGGTCGCCCTGACCGATGGATACCGCCTCCCTGAAGACCAGTTGGGGGAATGTCGTTGCCGCCGGCGACGACGTCCCGCTGTACTTCTACTCGCACCTGTTCTTGAGCCACCCTGAGCTGCGCGCGATGTTCCCGCTGCAGATGACGGGACAGCGCGACAAGCTGGTGGCCGCGCTGGGCTCCGTGATCTCCAACGTCGACGAACTCGACAAAGTGGTGCCACTTCTCGAGCAGCTCGGTCGTGACCACCGTCGGTTCTCAGTGGTAACTCAACATTACGAAGCCGTCGGGGCGAGCCTGCTCGCGACGCTGAAACGGTTCCTCGGCCCGTCGTGGACCGCCGATCTGGCCGACACATGGGCGCAGGCCTACGGGCTCGTCGCCAAGGTCATGGTTGCCGCCGCCGAGCAGGACGAAGACGTCTCGCCAGCCGTATGGGAGGCGGACGTGGTGCGCGTCGAACGACGCTCGGTCGAGGTTGCCGTGATTGAGGTCGCGCCGAGGGAGCGGTTCCCGTACCGCGCTGGACAATCGGTCGCCGTGGAGATCCCGCAGCGGCCGCGCCTCTGGCGCTACTTCAGCCCGGCAAATGCTCCAGACCCCTCCGGGCGTCTGCAGTTTCACATCCAACCGATCGCAGGCGGCCTCGTTTCCAGCGCAGTGGTCCGCCGGCTGAGCCAAGGCGACACCATCAAGATGGGTGCCCCTGTCGGCCAGCAGCTCACCCTGCCCGAGGATGGGCGGCTTCCGGACCTCCTTCTGGTCGCTGGCGGGACTGGCCTCGCTCCGCTGCGCGCTGTGGTGGATCAGATTGATCGAGGCTGGGACGCGACCGGCTCTGCGCCGCGGGTCCGTTTGTTCCACGGCTCCCGGATGCCCTGGAACCTCTACGACCACGAGCACCTCACCGCGCTCGCGCGCAAGCCGTGGTTCGAATACACCCCCGTTGTCTCCGATGACCCCACCTACCAGGGTGCCAAAGGGCTCGTCGGCACAGTGGCCGCAAAGGCCGGCGACTGGTCGGGCCGGACGGCCATGGTGTGTGGCTCGCCGGACATGGTCCGCTACACGGTGCAGGAGCTGACGGCCGCGGGCATTCCCGCCGCCTCGATCCGGCGCGAGCAGTTCGATTTTCAGGGCGCGGCATCGCCGACGGAGGAGTTACATGACGCAATGGAGACCAGGTAGTAGGGGCGGGGTGTACTTAATATGAGCCCAGCCAGCCCACAAGAGGTACGGCGCAAAAACTTCACCGTCCGGATGCGTGGCTTCGACCACGACGAGGTCCGCTTCTACCTCGGGAAGCTCGCCGACGAGCTCGAGAAGCTCCAGGAACAGGTCGCCGCATCGACGCAGGACAACCAATCGATACGCGCTCAGCTCGCGGAATCTCGGACAAACCCGATGGAACAGGCCACCGACCAGGCCGTGAGCGTCCTGAACCAGGCTCAGCAGCTCGCTGACTCCTTGATCGATGAAGCCATGCAGTCCGCTCGTGATTTGTTGCTGACGGCGCGGTCCCAGCAGCGCGACATCATGGAGCAGGCCAAAGATGCCGCAAAGGGGGCTGTCACCCGCGCCACGACCCTCGCCGAGCACGCTGGCAGCGAGGACGCCCCGATCCGGGATGTGGAGTACATCCGGATGTTCACCAAGGTGGCGCAAGTGCAATTTCAGGCCGTGCTCGATGCACTCAATGAGCACGTCAACAGCCTCGGCGAATTTCCGGAGGTCAACAGGGATCTTAGGTTCGACCAGGGATCGGGAGGCTCTCTGCCGTCCGAGACATCGCGTGGTCGGCCTGAGGAAATTCGCATTGAACCCCGCGCAGCAGCTACCTGAGCGGTGATCGCCGAGTCGCAACTAAGACTGCATGCTCGACGATCCGGTGGTCCGGATGAGTTGGCTTGGGAGCTGGTGCGCGGATTCAGGCCAGGTTGGTCACGCGATCTTGGGCGCGGGATGAGCGCCGACTGGGCTGACGTGAACGGTGGCGGCATTGAGCCGGCGGGCGCCCGCGAGCAGCTGGTCCTCCGCCTGGTGGGCGAGTTGGTGACCTTCGCTGATGGTCAGGCCAGGGTCGGCTGTGATGTCGGCTTCGGCCCTGAGCCGGTGCCCAATCCAGCGGATGCGCAGCTCGCGTACTTCCTTGACGCCGTCGACGATGAGCAGGGCTTCGGTGGCGCGGTCGACGAGCGCCGGGTCCACAGCATCCATCAGGCGGGCGCCGACTTGGCTGACCGCGGAGCGCAGCACGGCGAGGATCGCGACCGTGATGATCAGACCGACGATGGGGTCGGCCCAGCGCCAGCCGAGGGCGACACCGCCGGCCCCGAGCAGGACGGCCAGGCTGGTGAAGCCGTCGGTACGGGCGTGCAGGCCGTCGGCTACCAGGGCGGCTGAGCCGATGCGGCGGCCAACTGTGATGCGGTAGCGGGCGACCAACTCGTTACCGAGGAAGCCGATCACGCCGGCGCCGGCCACCGCCCACAGATAGGTGACGTCTTTGGGGTGCAACAGGCGATCGATCGCTTCGTACGCGGCCAGGCCAGCAGACAGCGCGATCATGGCGATGACGAAGAGGCCGCCCAGGTCTTCAGCGCGGCCGTAGCCGTAGGTGTAGCGCTTGTTCGCCGGCCGTCGTGCCAACGTGAAGGCGACCAACAGCGGCACTGCAGTCAAGGCGTCAGCCACGTTGTGCAAAGTGTCACCCAGCAGGGCAACCGAGCCGGACAGCAGCACCACTAGCGCCTGCAATGCCGCCGTGACGCCCA
>DATFOP010000134.1:0-2957 GCA_035265505.1 Propionibacteriaceae bacterium
TCGCTACTGAAGCCACACGACTTCGATGCCATGACGATAGGGCCGCGAGGCGAGGTGCCGCGATCAAGCCGGGGACACGGCAGATGTCAAATCGGGAACAGGAGGCAGGGGGGTGTGCGCCGGCAGGAATGAGCGCAGGCACTGATCACGTAGAGGGTGCCCCTGCCTTGAACGAGGCTCACGCCGAGTTTACCGATACTCCTCGGACGCTCTAGCCTGGATTATTCACCGGAGGCGGTGGTAGGCGGCGAGATGGTCCCACAGCGGCTGACCGGGATGACCGGCGGCCAAGCGCAGCCGCACCCGATCGGCCTGCTGCCAGACACGGCCACCGATCTTGAGCAGACGGAGCCGCAAGGTGTCCAGTTGCATCCGCGCGACCCGCCTGGCGGCTAGCCAGCGGCGCAGGGTGTCGAGCAGCCAGTACGACGCCGCATGAAGCAGGAGCCGGAACTGATTGGCCCAGAAGCGATGGTCGCTGAGGCGATCGGCGCAGCAGGCGACTTTGAGATCCTTGATCCAGCCTTCGGCTTCACCACGATCGACGTACCAGTCGTAGAGCGTCTCGGGCAGATCGGCCCGGCTTGTGACGACAAAGCGGGTATTGGGGCCTTTGGCCAACGCTTCGGCCTTGATGACCACCCGCCGGGGATGGTCCCAGCTCTCCGCCTGGTAGGTCGTCTCCCCGAGCAGGCGCACCTTTTCCGCGCCTGTGGCCGCCCGCTCACGCTGCGCCTCGGCCACCAGGGGTGCGGCGAGCGCGGCCAGGCGCGGATTGGCGATCAGGCCGATGGTGTAGGCGATGCCCGTGGCTTCGCACCAGTCGTAGATGGCTGGCACCGCCCCCGCGCTGTCCATGCGCAGCTCAAGGCGCACGTGCGGCCAGCGCTCACGCAGCCGCCGGACCACCTGCTTGAGCACGGCTTTGACCCCGGCACTGCCGTGGGTATTGCCGGGGCGCAAGACCACGGTGATGAGCTGGCCGGTCTCACCATCGAAGATGAGCAAGGGATGGAGCATGTGCTGGCGGTAGTAGCCATGATAGGCGCTCCCTTCCTGCTGTCCATGGGTGGGATCATCCGTGCCATCGAGGTCGAGGATGATGCGCGTGGGAATCCCATCGCGTTCCCGCTCGCGCAGATAGACCTCTCCCAGGGCCACCGCCAGCCGGTAACAGGTGCGCCGATCGACAGCATTCTCCAGTCGCGAGAAGGTCGGCTGGCTGGCCAGATCGTGCCCGGTCTCCGGCAACTGGCCGCCGACCAACTTCAGGAGCGGATCGGTGCGCAGGGTGTCGGCGTCGTCCTGGTCCTCGTAGCCGCAGGCGATCTGGAAGACGCGCTGACGGATCAGGGCTGCCAAGGCGTGGTGGACTGGTCCCCGGCGCCACTCCGGGATGACCACGGCCAAGGCGGCGCACACCCCGAGCGCCTCGTCCGCCTGATCCAGCCACGGCAACCCGCCGTCACTGGTCAGCCGCCCGCCGTCGAAGCTGGCTTCCAGCGGCAGCGGCACGGCACCGCCAAACCGGTACACGGGTATGGCAGACTGGGGCATGCGGGCACCTCCTGGCTGGGCATCGGGTCAGCACCGTACCCATACCAGAGGGGTGCCTCGCTGTCACTCATGAATAATCCAGGCTAGTCCAATCCGATCTCGTTGATGTGCTCGGGCGCGATCGTCACCTTAATCCGCACTTGGCCGGGTTGGCGGAAGGGGTAGCTGTCCACCCCGAGATACTTCCGGGCCAGCTCGTCGATGTGCTCGTCGGCGCCCTCGGTGGTGACATCGACGACCTGCCCGCGCACATGGGCCAGCCGCCAGGCATTGCCGGGGTCCACCACGTTGACCGCCACCCGCGGGTCACGGCGGATGTTGCGCAGCTTCTGCGCGCCCTCGTAGGTGTTGACGAGCAGGTGCTCGCCATCCGTGCTGACCCAGACCTGGGTCAGGTGAGGCGACCCGTCCGACAGCAGCGTGGCGACCTGACAAAAGGCCGGCTCGCCCAACAACGTCTGCAGTCCGGGTGACAGCCGTTCCACCATCGTTCTCCTCGTCTCTCGCGATATCTCATCATGTCCGAGCCGGTGGCCTTGCAGATCGCTCCCAGGCTCGCACTATCGTGGCGGCGCATCGGCCGCGACCGCTCGCCATTGTTCCACGTCCGCATGGCGCGTACTGGTCGAACAAAAGAATTGCGGCCGCGGTCGTTCCGTTCTCTTATTCAACTACCATGCGCCACCAGCCGGCGGCCGCCCTAGCTTCCCCGCTCCTCACGATCGAGCTCCAACCAACTGGTGAGTGTACCCTGCAGACCGGCCGCGCGATCCGGTGTCAGATTGATGCGCTCCAGGAGGGCGATGATGGTGGCGCGCTGGTCGTCCGGCGCGATCGACTCGGGACCCGGCCGGTGTCCCGCCAGGGTGAGAACCAGATCGAGGTCGACGCCAAGCACGTCGGCGAGCAGATCGCAGGAGCGCGAGCTGGGCTGACGCTCGCCGGTCATCCAGCGGCTGATGGTTCCGCTCGGCATGTGCAGCCGGCGCGCCAGCTCGGCGGCGTTCCAACCCCTTCGTCGCAATTGCCCGCGCAGCCACTCGACGAACCGCTCATGCCGCCAGCTGGTTGCTTCCATGTGGAAATTATCGTTGACAACAGTTCCATATGACACTATTTTAGTTCCATGAGACAACACGCACCACCGGGTGATTGCGGAGGGCTACATGGGGGCATGGCATGTCCTGCCCCTACCACGCCGTGGCGGCGTCCAGCGTCTCCAAGACCGGGTGATCACCCGCGTGCCGACTCGCCGTCTCGCCGACTTCTTGCAGTCGTCTTCGATCGATAGCTGATAGCCAACAAGGGACACCTCATGGACTCCCGCACCACCGACCGCCGCAGACGGCACACGTTCTGGATCGACGATCGGGTGATCGATTGGTTTGCCCCGGTGATGA
>DATFOP010000135.1:0-6289 GCA_035265505.1 Propionibacteriaceae bacterium
GTTCGCCTTCTCTCGGTAAGCGCCTACGCCGGTCACGGCGTGCTCTCCTTACGTCGTAACGGGTCCACCGTCTTGCACGTCCTCCCCAGGGACGATGACGGCAACTTCTTGCCCGGGGCCGACGTGCAGTTTGAGGAACCCGTTTTCACCGTGGATTCCCCAGGCGGCACCGAGTATGTGACCCCGAGCATCCGGGTCCATTACGGCTCATTCCTCACTCCAGACTCGGTTTACGACTACGAGCTGACGACCGGAAAACTGACGCTGCTCAAGACGACTCCGGTGCTGGACGAGCCGACATTTGGGCGGTACGACTCGGCCTGCTACATCCAAGAACGGGCCTGGGCCACTGCCCCTGACGGAGTGGGAGTGCCACTCTCCATCGTTCGCCGCGCTGACGTGCCCCTGGACGGTCAGGCACCGGCATTGCTGTACGGCTACGGCTCATATGAGATTTCGATGGACCCCACGTTTTCGACATCACGGTTATCACTGCTGGATCGTGGCGTGATCTACGCCATCGCCCATATCCGTGGGGGCGGCGAACTGGGACGCAGCTGGTACAACCAGGGCAAGCTTTTGGCCAAGAAGAATTCGTTCACCGATTTCGTGGCCTGTGCCGACTTTCTGATCGAGCACCGCTACACCTCGCCAGAGCGCTTTGCTGGTCGCGGCGGCAGCGCAGGGGGCCTGCTGATTGGTGCGGTCGCCAATTTCGCTTCCGATCGTTTCCGCGCTCTGCATGCGGCGGTGCCGTTTGTCGACCCGTTGACCACAATCCTCGATCCGACGCTGCCACTCACGGTGACCGAGTGGGAGGAGTGGGGCGACCCGCTGCACGATCCCGAGGTCTACGCCTATCTGAAGTCCTACACCCCCTACGAGAACCTCGCCGCCATCCGCTATCCCGCGATTCTGGCGACGACCAGTCTGAACGACACCAGGGTCTTCTACGTTGAGCCCGCCAAGTGGGTGGCCGCTCTTCGCCGCATCGCGACCAACGACGGCGACCGGCCGATCTTGCTGAAAACGGAGATGTCCGCCGGCCACGGCGGCGTAAGTGGCCGCTACAAGAGCTGGCACGAGGTCGCGTTCGAGTACGCCTGGATTCTGGCGCAGATCACCCGGGAGAGAGCGCCGCTGCATCCGCAGGGCCCCTCGGCGACGAATTCTCATCGTGCCGGGGTTACTCCTGGGTAGCTTTCAGGGATTCTTCAGGGCTGTCGAGGAATCCTTTGCCGACCCCGATGCGTTCTGCTTAGCGGAGGCAACGAAAGGGGCGCCAACGTGACGACAACTCGTACGCGAGTTTCCGAGGGCATCGATGGAAAAGATGCCGTCGGCCTTTACCTGGAAGGTATCGCCAAGACTCCGCTGCTCACCGCAGAGGAAGAGGTGGAGCTGGCGAAGACGATAGAGGTCGGGCTGTACGCCGAGCATCTGCTGGCCGGCGAGATCACGGCGGCCGAGCGGGGCAAGCACGCAAAGCGCCCGAGCGAGGCTGAGCTGGAATTCCTCATCGAGGACGGTCAACGGGCCATGCAGCGCTTCGTGACGGCCAACCTGCGCCT
This sequence comes from Propionibacteriaceae bacterium, assembly GCA_035265505.1. GTDB lineage: Bacteria > Actinomycetota > Actinomycetes > Propionibacteriales > Propionibacteriaceae > Microlunatus. The sequence goes on from DATFOP010000135.1 coordinate 1,572, forward strand.
TGTCGTTTCCGTGGCCCGCAAGTATGGGCGTTCGCAAATGCCGTTGCTCGACCTGGTGCAGGAAGGCAACACCGGGCTCATCCGCGCGGTCGAGAAGTTCGACTACACGAAGGGCTTCAAGTTCTCCACCTACGGCACCTGGTGGGTCCGCCAGTCCATCAGCCGCGGCATCGCGCAGCAGGGCCGGATCGTCCGGCTGCCGGTTCATGTCGCGGAGCAGGTCAACCAGGTCGGCGCTGTCCGCAGGACTCTGGAACGCCGCCTTGGTCGTGACCCGGAGATCGACGAGATCGCCGAGGAGATGGATCTTGAGCCGGAGCGCGTGCTGGATCTCATCCGGTACGGCCGTGACCACGTCAGCCTGGATGCGCCGGTCGAGGAAGGCGGCGACACTGCCCTCGGTGACCTGATTGCCCGCGAGCCGATGCCCGGACCGGACGAGGTGTTCCTTGACGCCGAGGAGCACGCTCGACTCGAAGCGCTGCTCGACCAATTAGACGAGCGGTCCGCCGACGTGGTGCGTCGTCGCTACGGCCTCATCGACGGTCGGCAGGCGAAGCTCTCCGATATCGGTGAACTGTGGGGCATCACCGCCGAGCGAGTGCGGCAGATCGAGCGGCACGCTATCGCCAAGCTGCGCGGCAAGTCCGTCCTCGCCGCCTGATCCATTGTGCTGCCTTCGGGCCAGCACACACCCGAAGGGCGATCCGGGATTTCCCCCTCCGGATCGCCCTTCATGTGCCCCCGCCCAGTGGGAAGAATCGTGACGCTCTGGCTGATTAGCGGAGGGGCCGGATCAGTCCCTCTTGTGCGATATTGGCCACAAGTGCTTCCTGTTGGAAGAGCCGCGCGGTGGAAAGGCCGAGGCTGCCGGATGCCGACGGCGAGGCCTGGTCGAAGAGAAGCCAATCGTCCGCGCGGAAAGGGCGGTGGAACCACATGGCGTGGTCGATTGACGCGGCCTGGACATTCAGCCCGACGAACACGCCGTGCGGCACGGTGGTGACGGCCAGCAAGGTCAGATCGCTCGCGTAGGCCAGCGCCGCCTGATGCATTCGCCGGTCGTCCGGAAGCGAGCCATTGGTCTTGATCCACACCCGGGCTCGGGCCGGGTGAAGCGGGTTATCCAGCGCTCCGCCTGGCCGTGAGTCGCCGACGTAGCGGACATCGAGGGCACCCCACTCACGCTCCCAGAATGACGGTTCCCGTCCCGCCACCTTGGCGAGGACCTCGCTGAGCCGAGGACAGCTGTCCGGGGTTGGCACGTCACTGGGCGCTGGATCGGCGTGGTCATAGCCGACCTCCGCCTCATGGAACGAGCTTGAAAGGTAGAAGATCACCCGTCCGCCCTGCCGCGCCACTACCCGGCGGGAGGAGAACGAGCCACCGTCGCGTACCGCCTCCACGTCATAGACGATCGGTGTGTCGGTGCGTCCAGCGATGAGGAAGTAGCCGTGCAGCGAATGCAGCACGCGGGTGACAACGACCGTACGAGACGCGGCCATCACCGCTTGGGCCAGGACCTGCCCACCGAAGACCCGCTGCAACTGGGTGTCCGGCTGTCGCGCCCGGAACAACCCGATCTCGATGTCTTCCAGCTGCAGCAGATCGATCAGCTCACCGACGGACTGAGGCACGCCCGCGAGCTTATCGACGCAGCCGCCGTCCTCTGCCACTGACGGCAGCTCAGGGAAGCGCTGCTATCACGCCTCGTCGTTCTTGTCGCGCTCGGCCAGGAACCGCTCGAACTCTGCGGCGATCTCGTCGGCGCTAGGCACCCGCTCGGATTCATTGAGCTGAAGGCTGTCGTACTGCTGCTCGAGGGTGGCCACCAATTCCTGCACCTCTGACGAGCCCGCCATTTCCTCGGCGATGTCGGCCATGTTGCTGGCCGACGCCTTCTCCAGCGGTTCCAGCGGCACCGCCAGGCCGGTGGCCTGATTCAGCGACCGGGTCAACGTGAGGGTGGCCTCGGGAAACGCCGCCTGGGCCAGATAATGCGGGACGTGTGCGGCGAAGCCCATCGCCTTCCGTTCCAGCTGGCCCAGCCGGAACTCCAGTAATCCGGCGAAGCTGGCGGGCACTTCTACCCGATCGATCCAGCTGCGGTAACCGCGAACCAACGTCGTGTCGGTTGCGTGGGCAGTCAACGTCACGGGTCGAGTGTGGGGCACCGCCATCGGGATCCCGTGCACACTGACGGTGAGCCGAACACCGAACTGCTCGATCAGCCCGATGACGGCAGCAACCAGCCGCTCCCACTGCACGTCGGGCTCCGGTCCGCTGAACAGCAGGAACACTTCGCCGTGCTCGTCGACAACCCGGTGAAGCCGCAGATGCAAATCCGCGTAGGATTTCCATCGATTGGTGTCGAAGACCATCGCGGGTCGCCGGCTACGGTAGTCGTGCAGTTGATCATGATCGAACTCGGCGAGCACCTCGTGCTCCAGCTGCTCCAGGAGATGCGCGGAGAACAGCCGGCCTGCCTGCCCCGCGTCGACGAAGCCATCCATCTGGTGGACCAGCACCGGACGGTGTTCTTTGAGCTTCGCCGCAACACCCTCGTCGAGGGTGTAGAGCAGCCGCGGGTCCAACATGACGTCCAATCTACCGTCGCCGCCGATCCCTCCCGATTTTCCGACCTCGGCGGCTCAGCGCGCGGACTCGCTCCTCAGTCGCGATTGCGCCTTCTCAATGGCGACGAGAACGCGCTTGCCCGACACAGGTACCCGGGTCCGTAAGGATTGAGCGAACAGACTTACCCGCAGTTCCTCGATCAACCAGCCGATCTCCTCGACAAATCCTGGCAACCGACCCGGCGGCGCCAATTCACAGAGGTCGGCATAGGCCTCTTCCACCCTGATGATGACCTTGAACCCGGCAGCATCACGAGCAGCCGAGTTCCTCATGGCTTCGACCCGCAGCTGGACCGCCTTGAGGTATCGCGGAAGTTCGGTCAGCTGCGCGTACGGCGTCGCGCCCAGGAATCCGGGGAAGACAAGGTTGCCAACCTGCTCGGCGATATCGGCGGCAGCAGCCTCACTCACCTCGCGCGTTCTCGGCAGCGTTCCCTGCACGGCCCCGCTCAGCCTGCTGAGCTCCGCTGCCAGCGTGGTGATCTCACGCATCAGGTCGGCGTTCTCAGCCCGTACGCGATCGCAGATCTCCCTGAACGCTGAGGCATCGCGAACCGGCGCCACCTGGGACCGGCGGACCAGCTCGCCGACTGATGCGAGTCTGGCGTCGGCGAGCAGGGCAGGAACTGAGGCGTAGGGACTTGTGCCCAACGCGAGCTTGTCGGCGTTGCTCAGATGGGCGACGACCCACCTGGTGGGATCTGGCGTGTTCAACAGCACCAGCCTGCGAAGGCCGAGCGGTGAGGTCGCCTGCTGCCGCTCGGCTGTCTCGCAAATCGTCAGGCCGACGCTCGAGCCCTCGTCGATCAGCGCCGGATAGCCGACAACTTGGTGACCGGCCCGTTGAAGGGTGACGCGCTCGGCGATCTCCCCGAAGTCCCATGTCACCGCGCCCGAGCGAGTCAACTCCGCCGCAGCGTCGTTCAGCAGCCGCTGCAGACGGCCGCCGAGCTCCGCTCGAAGCTCCGCCAGGTCCTTGCCCGCCGCCAGTTCCCGGCCCGATCCATCGCGGATGAGGAAGGTCACGCGTAGGTGGGGCGGCACCCGGTCGGGGCGCCAATCCTCCGCGGTGATCATGTCACCGGTGAGCACGTGGAGCGCCCTGGCCAACGCTTCCGGAAGGGACTCGGAGGCACTGCCAGGATGCTCATGGAGCCACTCGAGCGCTCGCCGTGCGGTGTCTGGCGCCGGGCTAAACCGCTTCCGCTGGTCCTTGGGCAGTGATCGAATGAGCTCCGTCGCAAGCTCTGCGCGCAGCCCCGGCACCTGCCAGGTGAACGGCGCGTCGGGAATCTGGTTGACCACCTCGACCGGAATGATCACGCACACACCGTCTCGGGCATTGCCGGGCTCGAATAGATAGCTGACCTTGAGACAGTGGCCGGCCACGTCCCACCTGGTCGGGACGGACCTGTCATCGACCTCCTCCGCTGTGGCTAGCAGGTCGTCCAGCGTCATGGCCAGCCGGTCGCGTTCCGGTTCGGGCGCTTGACGCCACCAGGAGTCGAAATGCGCCGCAGAGACCACATCCTTCGGCACCCTGGCGTCGTAGAACGAAAAGATCGCCTGGTCGTCGACGATCAGGTCGCGACGGCGGGTCCGCTCCTCCATCGACTCGGCTTCCGCTCGGACCCGCGTGTTGTGCGCGAAGAACGGATGGCGAGTACGCCACTGGCCCTCGACGAGAGCTGATCGCAGGAAGATCTCGCGCGCCTCGGCGGGATTGATCTTGCCGTACCCGACCCGGCGGCCGGAGATGATCGGCACGCCGTACAAGGTGACTGTTTCGTACGCGAACACTGAACCGCTGCGGGCCGACCAGTGGGGCTCGGAGTATTGACGCCTCAGCAGGTGCTGGCCAACCTCCTCGATCTGCGCGGCGTCTATGCCGGCGACCGTCCGAGCCCATAGCCGTGTGGTCTCCACGATCTCCGCAGCCATGACGAGCGGCGGCTGGAGCTTCGCCGCGCTGGATCCCGGGTTGATCGCGAACCGCGTGCCCCTGGCCCCGAGATACTCCCGCAGCGCCGGTCGCCGACGACCAGCCGTCTGCTTGCGCTCTTCGCGCAGATCAGCAAGCCC
>DATFOP010000136.1:0-4544 GCA_035265505.1 Propionibacteriaceae bacterium
CCTATCGCCGCCGGAAGCTATGAGTACAAGGTGGCGATCGACGACTCCTGGGATGTGAACTATGGGGCTGGCGGCGCGGCAGGTGGATCCAACATCGGCATCAGCGTCCCGACTGGAGCAACCGTGACCTTCATCTGGGATCAGGTGACGCATGCCGTGACCCACACAATCAACACCTGACGGGCGCAGCGCCACGCGACTTCGAGCCCCGTAGGCAGGTCTTGAGCCCCTTAGAACGGGCTCGAGGAAGGCCTACGGGGCTCGAGGTCGTAGGGGATGGAAGCGAAACGCCGGGGCGATGACCCCGGCGTTCTCAGTCCTGCTGGATGAAAGCCTTCGGCTAGGCGGTACGGATTCTCGCTCGCGCGGCCCGGCGCTTCAGCGCCCGGCGCTCGTCCTCACTCAGACCGCCCCAGACACCATGATCCTGACCTGCTTCCAGCGCCCACTGCAGGCATGCGTCTCGGACGTCGCATCGCCGGCAGACTTGCTTGGCCTCTTCAATCTGGAGGAGGGCGGGGCCGGTGTTCCCGATCGGGAAGAACAGCTCTGGATCCTCATCCAAGCAGGCGGCCCTATGGCGCCAATCCATGGCGTACTCACTCCTTACTGTGCTATCCCCGGCCCCGGTGAACCGACCCCCGTGAACCGGGCAAATCAAGGGTCCTCTACACTGAGGCGCTCAACCTGTCCAACACTTTCAAGTATCGACAGGCAATACAAGAGTTCTGAGCGTTGGCTGCCTCACATTTCGGTTGAGCTACGCCAGCCTCCGTATGCCTGCGAACCCGCACTTACCCGGCTATCCCGGCTGTCAATCAACCGTCGGGCCGAAATTCAGCCTCGTACTGTATGGGAGTGGACGCCGTTCGCCCCACCGGCCGCCCCCTAACGCTGGCCGCGGTGCTGCTCGCCGCTGAAGCGGTCGCGGCGATCGGTTTCGGCGTCATCGCCGCAACCGACATCCATCCCAATCGGATCGTGGTAGGAGCCGGTACAGCCGTACTGATGGTGGGCTACGGAGCGTTGCTCGCTGCGGCAGCGCGCGGTGTCTGGCGCGGTCGACGCTGGAGCCGGGGTCCGACGGCCGCCACGCAGCTGATCCAACTGCCAGTGGCCTGGAGCTTCGTCGGTGGTCAGACGACCTGGCTGGCGCTGCTGCTCGCAACGGCGTCTGTTGTCACCTTGATCTGTCTGCTCCTGCCCTCCTCGACGGCGATCTTCGCGGCTTCGAACTCCACGACCGCGCCCGAACCACCCTAGGCCTTCGCATCCTCCAGCGACTTGGCCAGTTCGACGTCGTGTTGGGCGACCACCTCGGCCTCGTGCTTGACTCGGCTCAGGAACGCCTTCGTGCGCTCCTCACGCGGATTGAGCAGCACTTCCTTGGGCGGTCCCTCCTCGACCACCGAACCCTGATCCATGAAGATCACCCTGTCAGCGACCTCCCGTGCGAACGCCATCTCATGGGTCACCACGATCATGGTGGTGCCTTCTTCAGCGAGAGTGCGCATCACGCCAAGCACCTCGCCCACCAGCTCCGGATCCAGAGCCGAGGTCGGCTCGTCGAAAAGCATCAGCTCGGGCTTCATCGCCAGCGCTCGGGCGATCGCGACCCGTTGCTGCTGACCGCCCGAGAGCTGCGAGGGATAGAAGTTGGCCCGCTCAGCGAGGCCGACCATGTCGAGCAGCTGTAGGGCCTCTTGCTTGGCGACGCCACGATTCAGTCCCTTCACCTTGACCGGCGCCTCCATGACGTTGGTCACCGCAGTCATGTGTGGAAACAAGTTGAAGCGCTGGAAGACCATGCCGATCCGAGAACGCTGCCTGGCAATGTCCTTGTCTTTGCGGACGTGCAACTTGCCGTTGCGCTCCTCAACGCCGATCAGCTCGCCCCCGACCCAGATACGACCGCCGGTGAGGCTCTCCATCTGATTGATCAGTCGAAGGAACGTCGTCTTGCCCGAGCCGCTGGGGCCGAGCAGGCAGACCACTTCCCCCGAGTCCACCTCAAGGTCGATACCGTTCAGGACATCATGGTCGCCGAAGGACTTGCATACGTTGACAGCCTGTACGAGATGGCTGGTTTCACCGACGGTGCTCACTTGGACTCTCCCACCGCTAGAGCGCTGGCCGCTTCAGCTTTCTGGGGGCCTGCTGTTGTGCCGAAGCCGCGTCCGAACCGCTTCTCCAGGTAAGACTGACCGACCATCAGCACGCTGGAGGCGATCAGGTAATACAGCGTTGCCGCAATCAGCACGGGGAACGTCTCGAACGTACGTGCGCCGATCGCCTGCAGCTGGAAGAACAGCTCTGTGCCAACCGGGATGGCGATCAGCAGCGAGGTGTCCTTCAACATGGCGATGGTCTCGTTACCGGTCGGCGGGACGATGACGCGCATCGCCTGTGGCAGCACTACACGGCGCATGGCCTTTGACCGGCTCATACCGAGCGCCTCCGCCGCCTCCATCTGACCCTTGTCCACACTGAGGATTCCCGCTCGGGCGATCTCGGCCATATACGCTGCCTCGGATAGGGCGAGCCCGATGACACCGCCGGCGAGACCGACGAAGATCTGGTTGGCGTCGAACGTGGCGATGCGCCAGTCGCCGCTCAATCCGAACCATTGGATGATCTTCCAGTCGAACGGTACGCCGAGTGACAGGCCCTCGGTGAACAAGATGCCGAGCGCCCCCATGATCGTTAACAGCACATAGCGCGGAATGGCCCGGAAGAACCAGGTGTAGAGCCAGGACACACCCTTGAGGATCGGGTTGTCGGATAGCCGCATCATGGCGAGTATCACGCCGAGGGTGACACCGAAGATCATCGACAAGATAGTGACGAGGATCGTGCCCTTCCAGAAGCCCTCGAGCACCGGGTTCTGATTCATGGCTTGGAACACGAAGGACCAATGGAAGGCTGGGTTGAAGATCAACATGTTGAGGAACATCAACGCCAGCACGGTCAGAATGGCGATGACCACCCACCGCCACGGGTGTCTAACGGGCCTCGCATGTATTCGACCCGGCCGCTCCTCGCTGACGGCCGGGGGCTCGGTCATCGTGGCAGTCATGGGTTCACCGCGAAGTCGGTGATGGCTCCGGCTTCGACGCCCCACTCTTCCAGGGCGGCCTTGTAGCTGCCGTCAGCCTCGATTTCTTTGAGCGCCTGAGCGATCGCTTCCGCGAACTCGGTCTGCTCCTTGGGCAGTGCGTAACCGTAAGGAGCAGAGTCATAGATCTCTCCGAGAGTCTCCAGCTTGCCGTTCGTCTGCTTCACGGCGTAGGCGAGGACTGGGGAATCGGCCAGCATCGCATCGGCCTTGCCAGTCACGACGGCGTTCGTCGCCTGGTCTTGCCCGGTGTACTTCAAGATCTTGATCTGGTCGCTCCCGCACTTCTTCTGCCGGGCAGGCAGATCGTCGGTGTCCTGCACGGTGTCGGCCTGCACCGCGATGGTCTTGCCGCATGCGTTCTCCGGATCGACGCCCTTCGGATTGCCCTTCGCGGTTCCCCACCACGTCCCAGCTGAGTAATAGCTCACCATGTTGACTTGCTTTTTGCGCTCATCGTTGATGGTGAAGGACGAGATACCCATGTCGTACTTCTTGCCTTGCACGCCGGTGATGATGGAGGCGAACTTGGCGGTCTGCCACTCCGTCTTCACACCGAACTTCCGCGCCACCAGGTTGAAGATGTCGACATCGAAGCCCTGGATCGTCTTCCCGTCGGCCGCCAGAAACTCATTCGGCGCGTACGTCGAGTCGGTGCCGATCTTGATCACTCCTGCGCTCTTGATGCTCTCAGGAAGCTTGGCAGCCAGCTCGGCGTTAACGCTGCTCGTGGCCGTCGGGGCTTTCGAGCCCTCGGCGGCGGGTTCGCCGCCCAGGGTATCGGAGCCACAGGCGCTCAGCGCCAAGACTCCCGCCGCGGCGACTGCCAGTCCACATCGAATCCGTACGTTCACAAAGTCCTCCTTTTCGCCCCGGGCAGCTGGGGGCCCGAGTGACTAGTTGGCCCGGATAGGGTTGGGTCACACCCGATCACGAAATACTGACACGGTAAGAACGCGTCGCAGAGTGTCCGAGGGCGTTCGGAACCTGATTGCAACTCCAGACTTGACGTTACCGCGATCGTCCGGCGCCAGCAGACGAAATGGCGATGAACGCAGTGGGGGTTCTGAACCCCGCGTGCCCGAAGGCGGTCGTGACTTGGTGGAAGACGCCACCGAACTCGCCGGCGGGAATCAACGCCAGAATGCAGCCGCCGAACCCGCCTCCCGTCATCCGGGCACCCAGCGCCCCCGCCCGTCTCGCGGTTTCGACGGCGAGGTCCACGGTCGGCACCGTGATCTCGAAGTCGTCTCGCATGGAGGTGTGCGAAGCATCCAGCAGCGGGGCAACGTCGGCGAGCCGGCCTGCTTGCAAGGTCTCTGCCGCCTCAACGACCCGGGCATTCTCGGTGACGACGTGTCGTACTCGTCGGCGCATCACCGGATCTGGCAGCTCGGCCAGCGCCGCATCCAGGTCCGTCACGTCCCGA
>DATFOP010000137.1:0-7121 GCA_035265505.1 Propionibacteriaceae bacterium
GCCCTCGGCCGCCCGGAGTCGGCGCTCAAGCTGGCCAAAGAGGCGAAACAGGTTCGGCTTGATCCAGCGCAGCGGGTTGAGATGATCTTGGTCGAGGCCGGTGCCCGAGGTGATCTTGGTCAGTCCGCCGAGGCGCTGCGCATCCTCGCGGAGGCGGCCGACCAGCTCAATCCTCCGACGGCGCCGCCGATCGCTCTGGCGCGGTTGCGGTACGCCTACGCCGATGCTTTGCTCGACCGCGGTGCGTCTGCAGATGCCCGCACCTGGTTCCAGGCGGCGGCGAGATTGGATCCGCATGGGGAGACCGACGCCCAGGCACGACTCGACGAGTTGGACGGTCTGGTGCTCAACGTCGACGAGACGGATCTCCAGCCGCCTTCGGCGGTGCAGAAGTGAGCCGTGGCAACGCCCTGCGGGCCGCCGGCGGGGTAACCGCAGTGGTCGATGCCTACGACGCTGTGCTGCTTGATCTCGACGGAGTCGTCTACCTCGGACCGATGGCCGTCCCCGGCGCACCGGAGACCGTGGCACGGCTCCACCATCAGGGGGTTAAGACCGGGTTCGTGACAAACAACGCGGCACGACCGCCGGCGACCGTGGCTGCACATCTCCGTGAGTTCGGAATCGAGGCGGACGACGCCGATGTCGTCACCTCGGCCCAGGCTGCCGCCCACCTGCTGGTCGAGCGATTCGGCGAGGGCGCCAGGGTCTTGGTTGTCGGCGGCGCCGGCATCCTGGCGGCGTTGACGGAGCGGAAGCTGACCCCTGTCCATTCTGCCGACGAGGACCCGGTGGCGGTGATTCAGGGCTGGGCTGTCGACCTGACATGGGAACAACTCAATGAAGCGGCGATCGCAATTCATCGCGGTGCGCACTGGGTGGCGACCAACATCGACCCGACGCGGCCGACGGATCGGGGCCTGGTACCGGGAAACGGCGCCGCGGTGGCGGCAGTGCGGATGGCGGTGACCAGCCACCCCGAGGTCGCAGGAAAGCCCTTCCGTCCGTTGCTCGATGAGACAACCACCCGGCTCGGCGCCGCCAGGCCGATCTTCATCGGTGATCGGCTGGACACCGACATCGCGGGCGCCCAGATTGCCGGCATGGACAGCATGCTGGTGTTCACCGGCTCGCATCGCGGCCGCGATCTCCTCGCGGCGGAGCCTGCGGAACGTCCGACGCATGTGGGTCGCGACCTAGCTGCCCTGTTTTCGCCGCCGTTGCGTGCGGTCGAGGAGGCGGGCGGTGTCCGGTGCGGAGCGGTGCGGGCCACGGAGGCGGATGGCCAGATCATCTTCGATGGCGCCCCGGCGGCAGGAGCCCAGCTGCATGCCCTTTGGGCGGCCGCGCAGGTCAGCTGGCGGGCGCTCGACGTGGGCCGCGTCCCGAATGTTGATCGTGTGCTGACTGCCGTCGGAGACTTGGCGTAGGTCATCGACGCAGGTTGCCTATGGCGCCATCTTGATCTCGGCTCGCCGCGTAGTCTGTCCGGCATGGCGGTCGAAGCTGTGCAGAACTACGTTCACATTGTCTCCGGGTTCACCAGAATGACCCGCACGAAAGCCGCGGAAGCGGCGAAGTCGCTGCTCGCTCAGACCGGATTGGAGGATGTGGCAGCCGACGCCGGCGAGCGTGTGACCAAGCTGGCTGACGAATTGCGCAACGCCAGCCGCGCCAACCGCGACTTGCTCGAGAAGCTGGTACGGGCTGAGGTCGAAAAGGCGACCACCAGACTTGGCTTCGTGCGAGCCCAAGACTTGGAGGAGCTGCGGAGAGAGATTGCTGAGCTCCGCAACACGGTCAGTAGGAGCGCGGATAATGGCGGGCCAGGCGTGCGCCGGGTCTCACCGGCCACCGAACCACCCCCCAGCGCCGCCCCAACGAGGAAGGCGGCGGCCAAGAAATCGGCGGCGAAGAAGGCCGCGGCCAAGAAGGCGGCCGAAGGGAACAGCGCAGCTAGCCAGGGCAGTCCGAATGGCGCGGAATGACTGAAGCGTCGGTCCCCGACGTCGATACCGGTGAGGCGCCTGTCCCACCCGCCACGGGTAACACGGCTGTTGACGATGCGCTGGGCAGCTTGGTCGATCTCGACTCGGCGCCCGTCGATGCTCATCATGACCGTCTCGCCCGCGCGCATGAAGCGCTCCAAGCCGCCCTCGACAAGGGTTCCGGCTCCCAGGACCCGGCAGATCTGGGTTGAGTGCGGTCGGCAGCAACGGCTCCCGCCGTACGCGGCTGGATGTCGAGCTGGTCGCTCGCGGGTTCGCTCGCTCGCGAAGCCATGCGCAGTCGATGATCAGCTCGAGTCTGGTCCAGGTCAATGAGCAGATCGTCACCCGAGCGTCCGAGCGTGTCGTCCCGAACGATCGGGTGTCGGTCAACAGAGATCATTACGTCTCTCGCGCTGCGCATAAGTTGCTGGGTGCACTCGACGATCTCGGCCTCAGCGTTTCCGGCCGCGCGCTGGACGCCGGCGCCTCGACCGGAGGCTTCACGCAGGTGCTGTTGGAGCGGGGTTGCACCGAGGTGATCGCGATTGACGTCGGCACCGACCAGTTGGCGACGTCGCTCCGTGACGATGACCGAGTGCGCCTCTGGGAGCGGACGAATCTGCGAGACCTCGATCTGCGCCATGTCGACGGCAAGCCGGTCGATCTGGTCGTGGCCGACGTGTCCTTCATCTCGCTGTTGATGATCTTGGATCCGCTCCTGTCCGTCACCCGGCCGAACGGACGCCTGCTCTTGATGATCAAGCCCCAATTCGAGGTCGGCCGGGCTGCGCTCGGAAAGGGTGGCGTTGTTCGATCGGAGAGTCTCCGCCAGCAGGCCGTGGACAACGTCAGCATGGCGGCCGCCGAGAGGGGTTGGCCGACTCGGGCAGTCGTGCCGAGCAGGCTGCCCGGGCCTTCGGGCAATGTCGAGTTCTTCGCGCTATTGGCACGAACTCCACTCACGGTGCCCATCGGAACCCGTCGAAGCTGACGCTCTGGTTCCCAGGACGACGACCCGGGCCGCCCTATGCTGTGGCAGGTGAGCGCCCCGAACGGTTATCCGCTTCCGGTTCGCCGCGTTGCTGTGCTTACCCACCCACGCAGGCCGGCGGCGATTGCCACCGCCGTACGACTGGTCGAGCGCTTGAGCGCTGCTGGCATCGAGATTGCCATGCCGGCTGAGGATCTGGCCAGCTTGACCCCCCACCTGTCCGCTCGGGTAACCGAACTCACTCGGCCGAGCAAGGAGGGCGCCCCAGTCGCCGAATTGATGATCGTCCTAGGTGGTGACGGAACAATCCTGCGCGGAGCCGAATGGGTGATGGCTTCAGATACTCCGCTGCTCGGGGTCAACCTCGGCCACGTCGGGTTTCTCGCTGAGGCCGAGTCGTCGGAGATCGACAGCATCGTCGAGCGTGTCGTGGATCGGTCCTATCTGGTGGAGGAGCGATTCACCATCGATCTACGGGTCCGGAATGGCGAGGAGGTGGTCTGGTCCTCCTTCGCGATCAACGAGATTTCCATCGAGAAGGCTTCTCGCGAACGGATGCTCGAGGTCCTCGTAGAAATCGATGGACGCCCGCTGTCGCGCTGGGCCTGCGACGGGCTCCTTGTGTCGACTCCGACCGGATCGACTGCCTACGCCTTCTCTGCCGGCGGTCCGGTGATCTGGCCAGGTGTCGATGCATTCTTGGTGGTGCCGCTCAGCGCCCACGCCCTCTTCGCCCGCCCTTTGGTGCTCGGACCGTCATCCCGCGTGGTGGTGGAACTGCTCGCTGCGGCGCAAACCACTGGGGTGCTGTCCTGTGATGGTCGTCGTTCGGTGGAACTGCTCAGCGGGATGCAAGTCGAGGTCGTTCAGGGCCGCCACCGACTACGGCTGGCGAGGCTTTCAGAGGCGCCCTTCACAGACCGTCTGGTGGGTAAGTTCGGCTTGCGAGTCGAGGGCTGGCGGGGTTCGGTCGACTCAGAGGAGCTGCCGGATCGTCAGCAGGCGCAGGCGTGATCGCCGAGCTTCGGATCACCGACCTCGGGGTCATCTCCGATGCCGCGATGTCTTTCGATCCAGGGCTAACCGTGGTGACGGGTGAGACCGGTGCCGGCAAGACGATGATTATCACCGGGCTCGGGCTGCTGCTCGGGTGGCGTGCCGACCCCAAGTTGGTGCGCAGCGGGGCCGAGCGAGCTCGGATCGAAGGCCGATTCGTCGCTGCGTCGTCCGAGGTGGTCGACCGGATGCTGGCTGCAGGCGGGGAGCTGGATGCCGATGGCGAGCTGCTCGTGGCCAGGCACCTTACCGCGAGTGGGAGATCCCGCGCTTTTCTGGGCGGCGCATCGGTGCCGGCAGGACTGTGTACGGACGTGACGGCTGATCTGGTCACTATTCACGGGCAGTCCGAGCAGCTTCGCCTGGCAGAGCCGGACCGGCAACGCCGAGTCCTTGACAGGTTCGCCGGACCGGCAGTCTCCGATCCGCTAGATGCGTACGGTCGGCTGTGGGCGGAGTTGCAAGCTGCGCGGTCAGAGCTGGCTCAGCTGCGGGCCGAGGCCCAATCCCGAGCTAGGGAGATCGACCTGCTGCGCTTCGGACTGGACGAAATCGAGAAGATCGCTCCAGAGGCCGGTGAGGATCTGGCGCTAGCTGCTGAGGCCCACCGATTGCAGGCCGCTGATGACCTGCGAGCGGCTGCGCAGTCCGCTGTGCTGGCACTCGCGGGCTCCGATGACGAAGCTGGCGGTGCCCTCGCCTGGGTGTCCGTGGCACGGAAGGCGCTCGAGGCGGCCCACGGTGACGACGTCGAGATGGCGTCACTGTCGAGCCGGCTGGCGGAGACCAGCTATGCGCTGACCGATATCACAACCGACTTTGTCCGATACCTGGACGCGCTCGATGGTGAGCCCGGACGCTTGGAACAGATCGCCGCCCGCCGGGCACAGCTGAACCTTCTGACCCGGAAGTACGGGACAACGTGCAACGAGGTGCTGGCTTGGGCGGCGGAGGCCGCCGTCCGGCTGCACACGCTGGAGGAAAGCGACGACCGGATCATGGTCCTGACGTCAAGAATCGAGCAGCTCAACGGCGACCTCGCCGGGCTGGCTGAGCTCATCAGTGCCGGTCGCCGCCAGGCTGCCGACCGCTTCCGCGCCCAGGTACTCGAGGAGCTAGCGGCGCTCGCCATGCCCCACGCGACACTGCGATTCCAGGTGAGCAGCACCGAGCTCAGTCCGCACGGAGCCGACGCGGTGGACCTGCTGTTCAGCGCGAATGCGGGCATGCAGCCCCGGAGCGTCGGCAAAGTAGCGTCGGGCGGCGAACTGTCAAGGGTGCGATTGGCTCTGGAGGTAGTCCTCGCTGCCGGCCAGGAAGCCCGAACGCTGGTTTTCGACGAGATTGACGCCGGGGTTGGCGGCCGGGTGGCGGTGGAGATCGGTCGACGGTTGGCGCGCCTGTCGCGCGACACTCAAGTCATCGTGGTCACCCACCTGGCGCAGGTTGCCGCCTTCGCGGATCGGCACTACGTGGTGGTCAAGTCCGGCGACGGACAGGTCACGACCAGCGGCGTCGTACCAGTTGCGGAGGCTGATCGAGCCGCCGAACTCGCCCGAATGATGGCCGGCCTCGAAACCACCGACTCTGCGCTTGCGCACGCCGGCGAGCTGGTGGAATTGGCCATCGCGGCTCGAACCGGCGCTGGGGCGAAGAACTAGGGTCACGTGCTCGACGCGGACGGCAATCTGCTGACCTTTCACGCGGGTCGGCTCCTGAAACTCTCGCATTCCGTACGGCCTCGGCCGGGCAGTGCTGGCTCGGACGGACAACCCACCGCGGGAGAAGTGCCAGTATGGGACCCGACATGCGACTTCCGACACTCATCCGCAGGCGCGGTGCACCCGTCGAGATCAGCGGGCCAGTACGGCTGGACCGCCGTACGAAAAATCTGACCAAGCGGCTGCAGCCCGGAGAAGTCGCCATCATCCATCACACGGATCTCGACCGGGTGAGTGCCGAAGCGCTGGTGGAGGCGGGCGTGAGTGCGGTCGTCAACGCGGTCCCGTCGGTATCTGGCCGGTATCCCAATCTGGGGCCTGGGATCTTGTTGGCGGCAGGCATCCCGCTCATCGATGATGCCGGCGAAAGCATCTTCACCCAGCTGCATGAGGGCGACCGGGTCATTGTGGACGGCGACCGGCTGCTCGATGCGGACGGCCACCTCATTGCTGACGGCACGCTGGTCACCACGGAGGTGCTGGAGGATCAGCTGAACTTTGCCCGCGAGGGCCTGGCGGACCAGATTGAGGCATTCGCCGCCAATACCATGGAGTACCTCCGGGTCGAGAAGGAACTGCTCCTCGAGGGCGTCGGAGTGCCCGATGTGACCACTCCCATCGATGGCCGCCATGTGCTCATCGTGGTCCGCGGCTACGACTATCGATCTGATCTTGAAGCGTTGCGCCCGTACATCTCTGAGTACAAGCCCCTGCTGGTCGGCGTGGACGGCGGAGCCGATGCCCTGATCGAGGCCGGCTACCGGCCAGACATGATCATCGGTGACATGGACTCCTGCTCAGACGCCGCACTGCAGTGCGGCGCGGAACTCGTTGTGCACGCCTACCGGGACGGCCGGGCGCCGGGTATCGAGCGAATCGAGACGCTCGGATTGGAAGCCGTTCCTTTTCCCGCTCTGGGGACCAGCGAGGACGCCGCCATGCTGCTTTCGGACTCCAAAGGCGCGCGCCTGATCGTCGCGGTCGGTACGCACGCGTCGCTGGTGGAATTCCTCGACAAAGGCCGGGCGGGCATGGCCTCGACCTTTCTCACTCGGCTTCGGGTAGGGCCCAAGCTGGTCGACGCCAAGGGCGTGTCCCGCATCTACCGAAGCCAGATCAAGGGCTGGCATCTGGCGATGCTGGTGCTGTCGGCGCTGATTGCTCTCACGACGGCGCTGCTGCTGACCGACCTCGGCAGCCAGGTGGGCAGTCTCTTGTTGGCCCGGATCCGGGACGCGCTCTACTGGGTGAAGGAACTCTTCACTTGATAAATTTCCGCTACCACATCGTGTCGTTGATGGCGGTGTTTCTGGCGCTCGCGGTGGGGATCGTCCTTGGCGTCACGTTGCGGCCGTCGGTGGA
>DATFOP010000138.1:0-17093 GCA_035265505.1 Propionibacteriaceae bacterium
CCGAGGTCTGAACAATGACCACATCGCTATAGGCATTCCTCACGATCTCCCGGGGCACCGACCCCAACACCTCGCCCTCATGCGCGCCGAGGCCGCGGTTGCCCACGACGATCAGGCTGGCACCGGGGCTCCTATGTGCAACTTCTAGGAGCGCCTCCACCGGATGAGCGGCAACGATGTCCTGCTCGACCGAGCGAATCCGATCCGAGGTCAGGTCCGCCACCGTCCGGTGCATCGCCTCTCTTGCCGCCTCCCTGCCGTACAGGTACTGGCGACCGCCCACAAGGTCCGTTTGCTCGGCTGGGTCTCCTGGCTCGTAGGCCGTGACCACGACCAGACTGGCCTCGGCGGCAGCCGCGATCTCGTGCGCATGGTGGACGGCTTGCATGGCGGAGGGGGAGCCGTCGGAGCCAACGATCACTCGGTCATAGGCTGTGATGTGGCGGTGGGCGCCCAGCGGCATAACCGGAGAATCCTCGTCTGACTTGGGCGCGTTGACCCACAGCATGGCCAGGGCCGCCAGACCCAGCAGCACTCCGGCGACCAACATCGCGTTGCTGCCACTCTCGCCCAGCAAGTTCTCGTAGATCCAGCCGAAGCTAAGCGTCTGGATCAGCATTGGGACCACGATCATCATGTTCAGGATCCCCATGTACACGCCGGTACGTTCCCGGGGGACCATGCTCGCGACCATCAGATAGGGCACGCCGACCATGCTGGCCCAGGCAATGCCCATGCCGATCATGGGGACGAGTGTCAGGTACTGGCTGGTGATCTGCGACAGCCAGGCCAACGACACCGCAACCAAGGCCAGGCAGCCGGCGTGCACTCGCTTGCCGCCGAACCGGACGCACAACGGCAACAAGAACAAGGCTGAGACCATGGTGAAGAAGTTGTAGGTGCCGTTCATCAGCCCGCTCCAGGCCGCCGCCTCCTCGTACTCGGGTGTGTCCGGGGTCGTGTTCCAGACTGTCTCGGCGACGCTGACGGATACGAACTGCCAGTAGATGAACATGGCGTACCACTGGAACAAAAAAGCCAGACCGATCTTGTGCATACCGATCGGCATCACCCTTACTGCGCTGGCGATTTCGGAAACCGTGGCGCCGATGCTCTTCGACGAAGCCCGGATCTCCGCCAGTTCCCGATCGTTCGGTACGATCTCCTTGGTCCTGATCATGGCGATTCCGATGGTGACCAGGCAGCAGGCCGATCCCAGCCAGAAGCAGCCGAAGACCCAGTAGGGCACGCCGGCCTCAGATGCGCCAGTGACGAATTTCTGCATCACGAACAGCGACACGTTGGCCAGCACGGCCCCGGCGCCGGTGAACATGCTCTGGATCAGGAAGCCTCGCGCGATTTGGCTCCTGCGAAGGCGGTCTGAGATCAGAGCACGGTAGGGCTCCATGGCGGTGTTGTTACCGGCATCCACCAGCCAGAGGCAGATCACCGCCATCCAGAGAGCCGACACCAGCGGGAAGAGGAACAAGATGATCACGCACATGATGCCGCCGCCGAGCACGTAAGGCTTCCGCTTTCCCCACCGGTCGCTCCACGTCTTGTCGCTCATGGCGCCGATGAACGGCTGGATCAACAAGCCGGTGATCGGGCCAGCGATGTTGAGGATCGGCAGGTTGTGCGCGTCAGCACCCAGCAGCAGGAACAGCGGGTTCACCGCCGTCTGAGTCATAGCGAAGCTGTATTGAACTCCGAAGAACCCGAGGTTCATCCAGGCGATGTTGCCGAACGTCATGAGAGGACGGCGAAGGTCCTCCTCCTCGCTGACTTCGGTGACGTCCGCCACCGCGGTGCCTGTTGCCATCCAAATCACTCCTTCAGATCAACGGAGCGCAGGTTCAAAGGCCTGCGTTCGGAGCGGTTCCTCGAGGGTCGGACGCGTTGTCTACGTCTTGCAGCACCTTTCTCAGACCGTGATACCCATCACATTCCACATACAATCCATGGAATTACTGCATCTGCCCTGCTCTGTCAACATGCTGCGATCCCGGGCGCGCAATGGGTGTCTGGCAGTCGGCTCCCTGGTGGCAGAAACCACAGCGCCAGTCAGCCCGTCAGTCGTGGTCGCTGAACGTTGTTCGGCCGTCGAGCTTCGCCGCAAGTTCCTCGTCGATGCCGTCTGCCGTGTCCGATACGACGCGGACAGCCTGGTGCAGGTGTGCCGGCACGAACGGTTTTGCTGGGACTGACAACGTGACGAAGACCCGGTCGCGGACCAGCTGAAATTTGACCCAGCGGGCTTCGACGTTCAGATCGTTGAGCACCTCGGTAGCCCGAGACCGACCGGACACATCGTGCACGACGGCCGCGAAGATGATCACCTCTTGACCGTCTGCGGCGGTTCGCAAGAACAGCATGGTGGAACCCACGCGGATCGCCACGTCACCTTCGGCGTCTCGTAGCGGGGGGTAGCCGTACATGTCAGCGAGCTCCGCGTCGACGAGTTGGTCGAGATGCGACCGATTGCGTGGCAGCAGAGGCGCGAGATCGTCGTGCGCCACGTGGAGCGAGCGGCTGTCCAGCGGCGCTTTAGGAGTCGGCGGGGAGGGCTGGAGGACATCCGCCAGCTGGTCGGGCGCCAGGAATATCGGGTGCTGGACGCCGTAGACATCGCGCAGCGCGCCCACCGCGAGCGCCGCCAGCTCGTCTGATTGCTCCTGAGGCGCTTCAAACCAGAAGTTGGTCGTCGGCTCAGAGATGACGGCGCTCGGCGACCGCCAGCCCAGCTGCTCCATAGCCGCCAGTTGCTCCGCGCCGAGTTGAAAGTCCTCTCCTAGGGCGGCGTTGCCTGCTGCGTCACAACGGACCCTGGAAGGGCTGGGGCAGCTGAATCGGACGAACGGCCCCGGATCGTCGCTTTCGGACTCGGTGCCAATTGTGAGATCGCCGGAGTCGTCCATCATCGAGATGACCTCACTCAGCCGGGCTTCGAACTCCACCCAGGCCTCGGCGATGCTCCGATCGATGTCGAAGTCGTCGATCTCGGCCAAGCCCACACCTCCTCTCCGGGCAACCTAGCGCACGATCTACACATCAAGGGCTGCGACGACGCGCGAGGGCGCAGGGCGGCCCAGCTCTTCGGCTAACCAACGGCTGGTTCGAACGAGTCGGGCCAGATCTACGCCGGTGGAGATGCCGAGCCCTTCCAGCATCCAGACCAAGTCCTCGGTGGCGAGATTCCCTGTCGACGATCGGGCGTACGGGCAACCGCCCACGCCGCCGGCGGAGGAATCGAATTCGGTGATGCCTGCTTCCAGGCCGGCGAGGACATTTGCCAGCGCCTGCCCGTAGGTGTCGTGAAGATGCAGCGCGACCCGGCTACGAGCCACGCCAGCCGTCTCCACAGCGTCAATGACCGCAGCGACCTGGCCCGCGGTGGCAACACCGATGGTGTCCCCAAGGCTGATCGTGTCGCAGCCCAACTCGACCAGCCGCGCTGCCACCTGCGCGGGCTGTTGAGGATCGACCCGGCCCTCCCATGGATCGCCGAAGCACATAGAGACGTAACCGCGGACGCGGAGCCCGCTGGCTGCGGCTCGCTGAATGACTGGGGCGGCCATGTCAAGGGCACCGTCGAGACTTCTTCCGAGGTTCTCTTGAGCGAACCGCTCGGTGGCTGAGACGAAGACGGCGATCTCGTCAGCGCCAACTGCCTCCGCGCGGTCCAAGCCCCGCAGATTCGGAACCAGCACCGGATAACGGACGCCAGGTCTCCGCTTCAGCGCGCTGAACAGTTGATCAGCATCGGCCAGCTGCGGGATGCGCCGCGGCGACGTGAAGCTGGTCGCCTCGATCACTTGCAGGCCGGCATCTCCAAGTCGATCGATCAGGGCCAGCTTCACGTCGAGAGGAATGATCGTTTCCTCGGCCTGCAGACCGTCCCGCGGCCCGACCTCGTAGATCTGGACTCGATGGGGAACATCGACCCGGGGATGCACCGCTGGCATGCCGACCGGGGAAGTTCCACGCGAGGTGGCCACGGCCCCGACCCTACGCCGAAAGCTACCCTCGAATTGTTCGCCGGAGGTCCGACCACGGGACCCCGCCGAGCGTGTCAGCGAGCGGAAGGACAAACTGTGACCGGCCCCCAAGGGTTTCCATCAGGCGTCGCTCCGGCGGGACCACCTGGCAGCTTCCGCGTGCCCCCTGCACTGCTTCGCCAGACACGTTCCCCGTTGAGCTGGGTGTCGATGGTCGTGCTTGGCGCCGGCGCCCTTGTGATTGGGCTCCTGCTGGTCTTGAACGGCGGTCCGGCAGAGCTGCTGCTGACGACGATTCTGGCAGCTCTATCCTTACCGGTGGTGCTTTTGATCTGTTTCTGGCTGGACCGGTATGAACCCGAGCCGGCGCGGTATCGGATAGCTGCCCTGGGTTGGGGCGGGGTGGTGGCGGTCTCACTGAGTCTGATTGCGGAGCAGGTGCTGTTCGCTCTGCCGGGCACGGACGACGTCATCGACACCATCATCACGGCACCACTCGTCGAGGAGTTCGGCAAGGGGCTGTTCCTGGTCGTGATCGTGATCTTGCGCCGGTCTCAGGTACACGGCGTGCTCGATGGCATTGTCTACGCGGCGCTGGTGGGCATTGGGTTCGCCTTCGTAGAGGACATCGTCTACTACCTCAGTGCGTTGGATGCGGGTGAGCTGCCAGCCACCTTTTTCCTGCGTGGGGTCATGGGCCCGTTTGCCCATCCGTTGTTCACCGCCGCCACCGGAGTTGGCATCGGCATTGCGGCGACCACGCGAAGACCAGGCGTGCGGCTGACCGCACCGATACTGGGTTATCTGGTCGCCGTGCTGACCCACGCCCTGTGGAACGGCAGCGCACTGTGGGGCGGGCGTGGCTTCCTCTTCGCGTACGTCGTCGTCATCTTGCCGCTGCTGGGGATCGTGCTGGGCCTGGCGATTTGGGCGCGATGGCGGGAAGGCAAACTGCTAGCCACTGCACTGACGCAGGTCGCCCAGTTTGGCTGGATCCGGCCCGACGAAATCCGGTGGGTGGCCCGCCTATCGGATCGGCTCTCGGCGCGGTCGTACGCGAAACGGGTCGGTGGAAAGCAGGCAGCCCGAGCGTTGGCTGCCTACCAGCAGACGCTGATCGAGATTGCCTTCCTTCACTCTCGGGCGGTACACGGCACACCACCGAGAGACATCAATCAGCGGATGGACATGCTCCTGCGACGGGCAGCACAGTTGCGCCCGTACGTGATACTCCCCCAGCCGACTCTCCGCCAGCCGGGACCGACGTCGACATGGCCGCCTTCACTTCCTCCTCCCCCGATGCAGCAACCGGGTCAGCCCCGGAACTGGTAATAGCCGGTCGGTGCCGATGCGAACAGGCCCGTTTCGTCGAGCAGGGCGTCGCACCAACGTCGCCCTGCTGCTGCTGACCCTCGGTGCGTTCTTCACCGGATGGCTGGCCTTCGGCTTCGGAACTTCACTGCCGTCCACGCTCACTACGGTGAGCCATGGCCTGCTCGGGCTTGGACTTGTGGCGTTGGTGCCATGGAAGACGGTGATCATCCGACGGGCGTCGCCGATCTGGCTTGCCAGCCTGCTGCTGGTGGCCCTCCTCGCCGTTTGTCTGGCCGCTGGCTTCATCCAGGTCTTCGCAGGGCACCGAGGCTTGGCAGGGGTTAGTCCGCTCCAGATACACGTGGGTGCCGCGGTGATTGCCGTGCCGCTTCTCCTGTGGCATGTGTTGCGTCATCGCCCTCGCCGCCACCTCCCTGCTCGGGCGGACGTGTCACGGCGCAACTTACTTCGCACCGGGGCCTTTGCGCTCGCCATCGGCGCAAGTTATGCGGCGCTTGAAGGTATCGGGATGCTCGCCAGGTTGCCCTCATCGCGCCGCACGTCAACAGGATCACACCGGCTGAACGCTCTGGAACGGCCGGCCACCATCTGGCTCTTCGATCGCGTGCCGCCACTGGATGTGACGCGCCCGGTGGTGGTCGCCGGCGTGCGCCTCCAGCCGGACGAGCTTTCCGCGAGGGCCCGAGTCGTTCACGCTCGACTCGACTGCACCGGCGGCTGGTTTGCGGATGCGGAGTGGACTGCGGTGCCTCTCAACGAATTGATCGCACCTGAGCGGCTCGCCGCGGCGGCCAGTCTGATCGTCACCAGCGTGACAGGGTACTCCAGGCGCTTCCCGGCTGATGACGTCGCTTCACTGTGGCTGGCCACTGGTTGTGAAGGCAAGCCGCTGAGTTCAGCCGGTGGGGCGCCCGTTCGACTGGTAGCACCTCATCGTCGCGGATTCTGGTGGGTCAAATGGGTCGCCACGGTGGAGTTGAGCGACCAACCTGCATTCGCTCAGTCGCCCTTCCCGCTGCAGTGACGCTCGACCCGCCTCGGCAGCGAAGCTGTCATGGCGGAGGATACGCAGGTCAGCTGGAGGATCCAGTGAGTTCGCGTGGTACGGCGATCACATCCACAAGGGCGCCGTTGCGCCACACCGTGATCTCTACCCGTCGACCGATGGCGTCCTCCACCATCCGGCGCTGCAACTCAGTGCTTGAGCCGAGTGGTTCGCCGGCAACCGCAACCAGAATGTCGCCAACCCGCAGGCCAGCCGTTTCCGCCGGACTCCCCGTGATCACCTGCGCGACGCGCAACCCCTCACGCCGCCCGAGCTTCTTCGCGAGCGGTGGCGGGAGCGGCGTCTGGCCCCCAGCGATCCCGAGCCATGCCCGTCGAACCCGGCCGACGGTCATCAGGGCGCTGATGATTCGCTGGGTGGTGTCGTTGATGGGCACGGCCAAGCCGACACCGATGCCCGCGACCGCGGTGTTGACCCCTACCATCTGACCCCGGCTGTCCGCCAGGACACCACCGCTGTTGCCCGGATTCAGAGCGGCGTCGGTCTGGATCACCTCGTCCACCACCCGGCCTTGCCGGGTTGGCAGCGATCGGCCGAGCGCTGAGACGATCCCGGCTGTCACGCTTCCGGCCAGCCCGAGAGGGTTGCCCACCGCGACGACCAGTTGACCAACCTGGAGCTGCCCGGCGTCACCGAGACTCACCGGCGTTGGTACATCGCCACGCGCCCGGAGCACCGCCAGATCGGAGAACGGATCCCGGCCCACAACGTCGGCCATCAACTCTGTCCCGTTGGCGAAGCCAGCAACTGCTGAGCTCGCGCCCTCCACCACATGCGCGCTGGTCAGCAGATAGCCATCTGCGGTGAGGACGCTCGCGCTGCCGGCACCCTCACCACGACGGGAGGCGACTTTCAGGCTCGCGACACTCGGCACGACTCGCTGCACCACCGCGGTCACTGCCGCCGAGTAGGCGTCCAGCAGCTCGCGATCACGATCATCGATCATGTTGGTCTAACGCCAAGAAGTTTGATCTGTTCCCTGGCTTGGCCCCGATCAGCTGCAGCCGCTGGTGGAACCGCAGCCTTCGCAGACGTAGCAGCTACCACTGGGGCGCATCTTGGTACCGCAGGTGAGGCAGAGGGGCGCGTCGACGCTGGTGCCGGTGATCTCCTCGAACAGCTCCGATGTGGTCCGAGCACCCGGGGGTGCCGGCTTGGCGATCGCTACTGGTTCATCCAGCTCATCGGTGTTGATGCTCTCGGTACCCATTTGATCTGTGGCGACGAGATCTCCCGCGTCGTTCTTCAGCGACTGCGCCTCGCTGACCTCCTCCGACTCGGGCCCTAGATATGAGCCGGTCTCGACGTGCCGGGCCCTCTCTGCTGCGGTGTAGATGCCTAGCTCCGCTCGCTCGTCGAAGGAGAGGTAGTCCAGCGCCAACCGGCGGAAGATGTAGTCCATGATCGACTGCGCCATCCGGATGTCCGGGTCGTCGGTCAATCCGGCAGGCTCGAACTTCAGGTTGGTGAACTTCTGGACGAAGGTCTCCAGCGGTACGCCGTACTGAAGCCCGATCGACACCGCAATCGAGAACGCATCCATCACCCCGGCCAGCGTCGATCCTTGCTTGCCGAGCTTGAGGAAGACCTCGCCAAGTCCGTCGTCAGGGTAGGAACCCGAGGTCATGTAACCTTCGGCACCACCCACCGAAAACGACGTCGTACGGCTGGGCCGCGACTTGGGGAGCCGTTTCCGGGTCGGCCGGTAGACCACCTTCTCCACGATCTCAGTCTCGGCTGGAACCGCCGCCTTGTCATCAGCACTTGAGGACTTGGCATCGCTGAGCGGCTGCCCGACCTTGCAGTTGTCGCGGTAAACCGCCAAGGCTTTCAATCCGAGCTTCCAGCCCTGCAGGTAGACATCGGCGATGTCCTCGACCGTCGCGGTCTCCGGCAGGTTGACCGTCTTCGAGATAGCTCCGGACAGGAACGGCTGCGCCGCCGCCATCATCCGTACGTGCCCCATGGGCTTTATCGCGCGTTGTCCCATCGCGGTATCGAAGACCTCGTAATGCTCAGGCTTGAGGCCGGGAGCATCGATCACGTGGCCGTTCTCGGCGATGAACTCGATGATGGCTTCCGCGGTCTCGTTCGTATAGCCGAGCTTCTTGAGTGCCCGCGGAATCGTCTGGTTGACGATCTGCAGCGACCCGCCGCCCACCAGCTTCTTGAACTTGACCAGCGAGAAGTCCGGCTCGATGCCGGTGGTGTCGCAATCCATCATGAAGCCGATGGTCCCGGTGGGGGCACAAACACTGGCTTGGGCATTGCGGTAGCCGTTGACCTCGCCGATCTTGATCACGCCGTCCCAGGCTGCCGTAGCCCGGCGGCGCACGTCGGCACCCAGACTGTCGGTAGTCCGGAGAGCGTCGTTGGCCGCCTGATGCTTGCGCATCACCCGCTTGTGGGCGTCGGCGTTGCGGGCATAGCCATCGTAAGGACCGACGATGCCTGCCAGCTCGGCCGAACGGCGGTAGGAGACACCGGTCATCAGTGAGGTGATCGCTGCCGCCAAAGCCCGGCCACCTTCAGAGTCGTAGCCGTGCCCGGTCGCCATCAGCAGGGCGCCCAGGTTCGCGTAGCCGATGCCGAGCTGGCGATAAGCCCGAGTCGTCGCCCCGATCGCCTCCGTCGGGAAGTCCGCGAAGCAGATGGAGATATCCATCGCAGTGATGATCAACTCGACTGCCTGCTCGAACTTCTCCGCATCGAAGGTGTCGTCGTCACGCAGGAACTTGAGCAGATTGAGGCTTGCCAAGTTGCAGGAGCTGTTGTCCAGGCTCATGTACTCCGAGCACGGATTGGACGCGGTGATCCGGCCGGTCTCGGGGTTGGTGTGCCAGTCGTTGATCGTGTCGTCGTACTGAATGCCGGGGTCGGCGCACTCCCACGCCGCCTGTGCCATCTTCCCAAAGAGCTCCCGTGCGTCGACGGTCTCCGTCACCCGACCATCAGTACGAGTTCGCAAGCCGAACGAGGAGCCGTCCTCAACAGCGCGCATGAACTCATCGGTGACCCGGACCGAGTTGTTGGCGTTCTGGTACTGCACCGATGTGATGTCTCGGCCGCCGAGATCCATGTCGAAACCGGCATCCCGTAGGGCACGGATCTTGTTCTCCTCCCGCGCCTTGGTCTCGATGAACTCGACGATGTCGGGATGGTCGACGTCGAGCACGACCATCTTGGCCGCTCGGCGCGTAGCACCCCCCGACTTGATGGTGCCTGCGCTCGCATCCGCACCGCGCATGAAGGACACCGGACCGGAGGCGGTGCCGCCAGAGCTGAGCAGTTCTTTGGAGGAGCGAATCCGGGAAAGGTTGATACCCGCTCCGGAGCCGCCTTTGAAGATGAAGCCTTCCTCGCGGTACCAGTTCAAGATCGAGTCCATCGAGTCGTCGACGGACAAAATGAAGCAGTTGTGCACACGCAGATTGCCGGACAGGTACTCACCGGACTCGGTCTGGATGTCGTAGACGTCCATCGCACCGCGCTGCTCGATCCGCTCGATCTGCAGCCGCTTCATCGCCTTGGCCGCGTGGCCCGGCTTGTCGAAACTGCTCTCCAGCTTCTCCTGCTTCGCCGGGTCGAGAAATCCGATCTCGTCGACGAAGATCCGTCGGTCTCCCGCATGGCGGATCCGCAGAGTCCAGGTGCCTTGTCGGTTGCCTCGCGACGCTTCCTGAAAGGCAACGCGCGCAAAGATCCCGAAACGCAGGAGAAGTGACTGCAGCCCACGAATCAGCTCTTCAGACATCAGATCGATCTCGATCCCGAAGGAACGGTCCCGGGCGGCTACGAAGCCTTCGGCTTGAAAGACGCTTCGCAGATAGGCCGCGACGACGGGCAGCGGCGCTGTGTAGAGCTGCTCCGGGACGACCATCGACTCGTCACCAAGCAGCAGGTTCCACTTCTCGATGTAGTCCGACAACTGCGCACCGTAGAGGCGGATCCGGCGGCTGTCGTCACCGTGATCATGGGTTCGCACCGCGCGCTCGTCTCGATCGCCGTCCGGGAACACGACGTCCAGCGCCTTGGTCACCCAGGCCAGCTCGGCTGGCGTCACGGTCCTGGCCTCAATCGTCAGCGACCTATTCCGGCTCGTGTCCTGGCCGACGAAACCATCGGACTGCAGCCAACCCGCCAGCGCCGCCTCGGCGATGTCCGAGGAGGAAATCTGGTCCTCTCCGTGGGAGTCGCGGCGATGCCACTCGATCTTGTCACCCGGCAGCAGAGTTCCTGCAGGAACGAATTGACCGGTGGTTTCGCTGCTGCTCCGCCATACCAGATGGTCAGCCGTCACGTCGAGCGCATAGCCCGCCTTGGTGTGTAGTCGCAGCACGTCCTTGACGCCGTTGGCCTTGGTGGCGACGACCGTGGTGAGTCCGTGGGCGTCGTACACCTTTGTTCCGACAGCGTCGTCCTCGACCAGCTTGCCGATCGGCACCAGTCCGCCAGGAGTGCTGACCAGCGCCTCGTACGGTTGGCAGGCGCTCACCTGCTGGGGAGAGGGAGTGCCGACGTTGAACCACACCGGAGAATTGAACGAGAAGTACTGATGGAGCAGCATCCACGTCAGCTCGTGCTCGAATATCTCGGCGCTGACCGGATCGGCGAAGTACCCGTAGTCCTCGCCCGCCTTCCGATAGGTCTGGACCACCCGATCCAGCAGTTGGCGGAGACTGTGCTCCCGAGCCGGCGTACCGAGCGCGCCACGGAAGTACTTGGTCGTCACAATCGTCGAAGCGTTAACGCTCCAGAAGTCGGGAAACTCGACTCCTTTTTGCTCGAAGACGACGTCGCCGGTCTTCCAGTTGGTCTGGACCACGTCGCGGCGTTCCCAGCTCACCTCGTCGTACGGGTGGACGCCGTCGGTGGTGAACACACGCTCGACGGTCAGCCCGACGTTTTTGACCCCGTGGGATCGCCGAGCGTCTGGTCGCCCATTCGCCGAACGGGTGGTTTCGGTCATGTCTACCTCTCTTGTGCCTTCAGGATGAGCTGGTCGTGGATTGCTACGGAGGTTTCTATGTGATTGGAGCCGGGGCTGGGTCCGCGCAGCCTTCCCCTACCGCGCGGACCCTGTCCCGGGAGTCCAGGGCCGTTGTTGACCGCGGCTAGGGCGGGTTGTCTTCGGCGCCGGCCCGCCGCGTCGGTGTGAGCCGGTGCGGCGTGAAGTTGCTGATCTTCGTGTCGGCTTGCCGGTCTGGAATGAGCGGTTCGATGCCAGTCGGTTCCTGCTCGACGCGAAGCAAGGCAATCTCGGCCTCGAAGTCATCCACCGAGCGAAATTGGCGGTAAACGCTGGCGAACCTGAGATAGGCGACCTCGTCGAGCTCCCGAAGAGGACCCAAGATGGCTACCCCCACTTCATCGGCTGGGATTTCCGGCTGGCCTGACGCGCGCAGCGAGTCCTCGACGAGCTGACCGAGCCGAGCCAGTTGATCCTCAGTCACCGGCCGCCCCTTGCATGCCTTCCGCACGCCACTGATCACCTTGTCCCGCTGGAACGGCTCGATGACCCCGCTTCGCTTCACCACGACCAGTTGCATCTGCTCAACCGTCGTAAACCGGCGCTCGCAGGACGGACACTGGCGGCGTCGGCGGATGCTCGTGCCATCCTCGCCGACTCGCGAATCGAGCACCTTGGAGTCGGTGTGCCGGCAGTACGGACAATGCACCGTCGACTCCTCTCAGGGGACGCTCGGCTCGCTTTCCACGGGCTGCTGGGGACAAACCCAGCGAATCGTGGGGAGAGAGTGTGGATGAAGCTGTGAACTTCTGTGTGTGACCGACCACAACTTGTGGACGAATCACACGCTTGTGAGTACTAGATATAGATTACCGTCCGTTGTCCGTCAATAGACACCACTAGCAAAGTCTGAGGAAACTTTCAGTTTCGATGGTCGTCCCAGATGCCTAGACGAAGGCGGCGGATGCGGGCCATCTCTGGCCTTGTTCGGAAAGATGCCGCGCCGAAGCGGCGGACCGCGGGCCATCTGTGGCCTTGTGGGGAGAGATGCTTGGGCCGGAGGCGGGGTGCGGGGCCGTCTGTGGCCTTGTGCGGAAAGACGCCGCGCTGAAGCGGCGGACCGCGGGCCATCTGTGGCCTTGTGCGGAAAGACGCCGCGCCGAAGCGGCGGACCACGGGCCATCGCTGGCCAGCGGACCCGTCGGCCCGCAAGCGACTCGACATGAGGTGCGACAACGTGTCTGGTGGACGCTTCCTCGGCTCCAGGCGCTTGACCTGTCCGGCGCGCGTGGTGCGGCGAGAATCTTGTGAACTCGTGAACCTCAGAGAACGTTGCGCAACACGGTGTACGCAACAAGAACGGCCAACCCGGACGCGAGCCACCAAGTGCCGCGGACGGCCGCGAACCGCTCACGCATCGCTGCGGGCGGCCGGGGCACCGGCCCACCGGCGAGCTGAATCGTCCACAGCACGCCCAGTGACCCGACCACGACGAGGACGACCAGCGCCAGCGGGTTGAACGCGAAGGCCGCGCCAATGTCAAGGGAGAGCAATGCGCTGCCCATTCGCGTTCCGCCACAGAGGGGGCAGTTCCAGCCGGTGACTTCCCGGAACGGGCACGGCAAGCCGACGCCGGTGGTGGCATAGAGCGCGCTCAGTCCGAGGCCGAAGGCGAAGAAGCCGCCGATCCACTTCAGCCCGGTCTCCGGCCGGAAGTGAGCAACCTCAGGCGTGGTGTTGACCACTCGCCTATTGTGCTCTTCTTGGGCCCGCAAAAGTGACGGCGGCCTACCCGCCAGCGCGGCATTCGAGAGGAGCCATCTCATCCCGATCGCCTTTCGGCAGCCACGATTTCAGTTCTCCCGGCGACTCCGTGTACGAACGACGGCTCGATTGCCCGAATGCTCAGGCAACGTGGCCAGCCGCTCCGAGCCGAGTTACAGAGTTCGCCTCACCGCTGAACTGCCTGACTCTGCCCGTACGGCCGGTACTCGGGGCTGGTGACACGAAAGGCGGTAAGACCGATCACCGTCGCGGCGGTCACCAGCAACAGCAAGCCGATCAGGAGGATGAAGGCTACGCCCCGCTCGGTCAGCCGTACTGGTGCGGCGGCGGCCGTCTCAGCAACACAGGCATGTGGGGCCCGTGACGGTGATATCGCTGCCGACGGAGGCGCAACACGGCGTATCGGTCGGCTCTGCGGTCGTACTCCGCGCCCGGATCGAGCCAACGAGCCAGCTCGAGTCCGTTGGGGAGTCGCTGCCCAGGAAAACTGCAGCCGGGTATCAGGCCGGCCTGCTGCTCCGGCACTCTCCAACTTCATGGTCATCAGCGTGTTCCTCCTCATCGAACGGGCGTTCGATAGAACGACTGTTGGATTTGTATCGCAGAATCGGCCGCGCGCCAAGGGCATTCGAGCAAAAGTTCGATAGTTTGTGCTCATGAGGACACTGAACCATCGACTACCGACAATTCTTTTTCTGACGCGACACACCTCGAACAGATGTTTGATTCATCTGCTGTCCTTCTCTAGCGTGTGATTCATGAGAAAGCACGACGACGTGAACCGTCCCTCCCCGCTGCCCCAGCGGAAGCGAGGCCGTCCCAGCGCGGCTGACGTCGCGGCCCAGCTGGGCGAGACGGCGTCGGTGAGCTCGCTACCAGACGGACCGGCCGACGAACACGGCCTTACACCACGCCAACGCCGCATCCTCGAGGTCATCAAAGCGGCGGTCGAGTCGCGCGGTTATCCGCCGAGCATCCGTGAGATGGGTGAGGCCGTCGGTCTGGCGAGTTCATCCAGCGTCGCTCACCAGCTCAAGGCCTTGGAGCAGAAGGGCTTCCTGCGACGCGATCCGAACCGTCCTCGAGCGCTGGAGGTCCTGTTGCCTGGCCACGCCGCGCCAGCGACCCGGTCAGCGGCGCACTCCTCCGCATCGATCAGTGAGGTCGACGAGACCGGAATCGGCGACGCCTTTCCAGAGCCGGTGCATGTGCCTGTCGTCGGTCGGATCGCCGCGGGTGGCCCGATCCTGGCCGAGGAGCGAATCGAGGATGTCTTCGCCCTCCCGCGTCAGCTGGTCGGCGAGGGCACCATGTTCTTGTTGGAGGTCCGTGGCGACTCGATGATCGACGCCGCCATCTGTGATGGCGACTGGGTCGTGGTGCGCCAGCAGCCCACGGCCGACAACGGTGACATCGTGGCTGCCCTGCTCGACGATGAGGCGACCGTCAAGACGTTCAAGCGTCGGGCCGGCCATGTCTGGCTGATGCCGCACAACCAGGCCTACGACCCGATCGACGGCGACCACGCGTCCATCCTGGGCAAGGTGGTGGCGGTCCTTCGGCGTGTGTAATTTCGAAGCCCGCGTTTCGGCGAAGTCAACGACGAGCGTTTAGGTCACAACCTGCTGGGTTCCGCTGTCAAGATCTGCGTGCTCAGCCGCGCTACAGCTCGCAGCTTATTCGACACATCGAGCGCGGCGACCTTGTACGCCTCGGACAGCGTCGGATAGTTGAGGACCGTGTCGACGAGGTAGTCGACCGTGCCGCCGCAGCCCATGATCGCCTGACCTATGTGGACGAGCTCGGTCGCGTTGGTGCCGAAGACGTGCACCCCGAGAATCTCGCGACTGTCGGCATGGACGACCAGCTTCAGCATCCCGTATGAATCGCCGATGATCTGGCCGCGTGCCAGCTCTCGGTATCGCGAAATGCCGACCTCGAAGGGAATCGCCTCGCTGGTCAGCTCTTCCTCGGTCTTTCCGCAGAACGAGATTTCCGGAATGGTGTAGATGCCTATCGGCTGTAGAGCCTGGAGTTCGTTTGCCGGCTCCCCGAAGGCGTATGCGGCGGCCAGTCTGCCCTGGTCCATCGACGTGGCGGCCAGGGCCGGGAAGCCGATGACGTCGCCGACGGCATAGATGTGGGGCATCTCGGTCTGGTACTGCCCGTTGACGACCAACCGGCCGCGTTTGTCAGCATGCAACCCGGCCAGGTCGAGGTTGAGCGCGGTGGTATTGCCTTGCCGGCCGGCGGAGTGCATGACGACCTCAGCGGCAATCTTCTTACCCGAAGCCAGTGTGGTGATCGTTCCCCGTCCCGCGCTCTCGACGGACGCAACCTCCTCACCGAAGCGAAAGGACATGGCGTGATCGCGCAGATGGAATTTCAGGGACTCGACGATCTCCGGGTCACAGAAGTCCAGCATCTGTGCACGCTTCTCCACCAGCGTCACTCGGGTGCCAAGTGCGGCGAACATTGACGCATACTCGACGCCGATGACACCGGCGCCCACGACAACAAGTGAATCGGGAACCTTCTCCAGCGTCAGGATTTGATCGGAGTCCAACACCCGTACGCCATCGAAATCCACGTTGGGAGGCCGAGCAGGGACCGTACCGGTGCCGATAACGACCTTGTCCGCGGTCAGCGTCCGATGTGAGTCTGAGCCTTCGATATCGACCGACAGCGTGTGGGGGTCAAGGAATCCGGCGGAGCCGGGAATCAGCTCGATGTGGTTCCGTAGCAACTGGGATCGGATCACTTCGGTTTCTCGGCCGACCACGTGCTGCAATCGGGCCAGCAGGTCCGAGATCGTGATCTCTTCCTTGACCCGATAGCTGGCTCCGTAAAGGTCGCGCAACTGCATGCCGGTGAGGTAGAGAACCGCCTCGCGCAAGGTCTTGGACGGGATCGTTCCGGTGTTGACGCAAACGCCACCCACCATGCTCTTACTATCGACGACGCAAACCCTGCGACCGAGCTTCGCCGCCATGATTGCGGCCTTCTGACCGCCGGGCCCCGAGCCGATGACCGCAAGGTCGAAATCGTACGTGTGCTCCATGGTGGCAAGCGTGCCAGACGATGGATAGCAGCGCTATGCCTCTAGCTGCTCAGCTCGGGGCCTCACGCTTGCCCAGAGATGCGGCGCAGCGCACCGATCACGACCTCGCGATCGCTGGTCTGCCACATGTCGGGCATCGACGCGCGAAGATAGCTGCCGTAACGGGCGGTGATCACACGGGGATCGAGGACTGCCACAACGCCGCGATCGCTGAGGCGCCGGATCAGCCGGCCGGAGCCTTGGGCCAGCAGCAAGGCAGCATGAGTGGCCGCCACGGCAAGGAAGCCGTTGCCGCCGGCTTCGGCCACCGCGCGTTGACGAGCCAAGGTCAACGGCTCGTCTGGTCGCGGAAAAGGAATCCGATCGATGATCACCAGCGAACACGTGGCGCCCGGCACATCGACGCCCTGCCAGAGGGACAGGGTGCCGAACAAGCTGGCCGCCTCGTCTTCGACGAACCGCCGGGTAAGTTCGGACAGCTGCGCGTCGCCCTGGCAGAGAATCGTAAGCTTCGGCAGCTGTTTGCGGACATGCACCGCCGCCGCTTCGGCGGCCCGCCGGGAAGAAAACAGGCCAAGTGTGCGGCCGCCGGCGGCCCAGACGAGTTCGGCGATCTCCTTGAGGTAGGAGTCTGACAACCCATCCCGGCCCGGCGGCGGCAGCGAGCGAGCGAAATACAGGATTCCCTGCCGTCGGTACTCGAAGGGCGAACCGACATCGATCGCCCGCCACGGCTGATGCTTCTGAGACCCGATGTCCTCGGCAGTCTGGCTCGGTGTGGCCTCCGCGCGCTCGTCGGTTCGCAGGCCGACTGAAGTGGCGATGGCCGTGAACTCACCGCCCAGCCGCAGGGTGGCCGAGGTGAGGACGGCCGTACGA
>DATFOP010000139.1:0-3029 GCA_035265505.1 Propionibacteriaceae bacterium
GTGGATGGTTGGATGAGCCGCGATGGTGTCGACGAGGTAGGCCGACATGCTGTGGCCGAGGTCTGATCCTCGTACGACCAAGTGCACTGCCGCGCAGTACCTCGCCAGGTGCAGAACCGCCTGCCCGGCCGAATTGCCAGAACCGACCACGGCTGCGGTCAACCCGATCAACGCGTGTGCAGCCGTGAGGCTAGTGCCGTAGTACACGCCGTGGCCCGTGAGATTGTCCAGGCTCGGCAACCCCAGACGTCGGTACGTGACGCCGCTGGAGATCACCACTGCCCGCGCGCACACGTCGCCGACATCGCGGATGTGCGCCCAGAAACGGCTGCTGTCACGGGTGAGACCTTCAACTTCCCGTGTCACGAGGAAACGGGCACCGAAGACCCAGGCTTGCTGGTATCCGCGCTGAGCCAGCTCTGCGCCGCTGAGCCCTCGGGAGAACCCGAGATAGTTGCGGATCAGTGAACTGGCCCCGGCTTGACCGCCGATGGCCTCCCGTTCCACCACCAGGGTGCGGACGCCCTCCGAAGCGGCATAAACGGCAGTGGCGAGCCCCGCTGGCCCGGCTCCCACCACGAGCAGGTCGAAGGCCCGATCGGTCTCGGGCAACGCCGTCGGAATACCCCAGGCCTCGAGGATCTCCGCGTCGGTCGGATCCACCAAGCAGGTACCGCCGATGGCTGGCATCCAGATCACGATGTCGCCCTCCGGCTGCCCCGTCCGGGCCAGGACTCGTTGACCGAGGTCGGAAGCGCGAGCACGAAAGGCATGCGGAATACCATTTCGACTGAGCAGGTCTCTGACCGCGTATGCCCGCCCGGTGTGTTCAGCGGCGACCACGACGACCTCGCGCAGGTTCGATGGCTCGCTCCGCGCCCATTCGGTGACGAATTCGGCAATGGTGCGGTGAAAGAACTCGTCGCGCTTGATCCAGGGCTTGAGCACGTAGTAGCTGATGTCACCGACGGCCATGCCCTGCAAGATCTTCTGCGCTGTCTCGGCGTGGGCCCAGGCGCCCCAGGCGACCAAGAGGGCGCGGCGCGCGTCAGGATGAAGGGTTCTCGCTATCGCAAAAATCTCGGCCCGTGCTGCGTCGGGAATCCCGTCGTCGACCAGGACGACCGCCACCCGCTCGTGCCGGTCATGCGCACCCTGCAGCGTTCGGACGGCGTCCTCCGGTGACGACTCGCCTCGGATCCTGAAGTCTGCGCCGAACGAACGCTGGAGCTCACCTTCGATCCGACCGAGCTGACGCGAATCAGAATCGACCGCCAAAAGCAGCGGCCGGTCGCCCCACTCTTCGCCGATCATGGCTCCAGGCTAGGCATCAACTGGTCGCGGTCTGCGCGATAATCGCCGCTCAGCTCGCGGTTTGCCCCAGCGGGTGGCCCGAAACGCGGGCGCCGGAACGGCCACTCTTCGGCGGTCCACTGCGGTACAAGCTCGTTGAGAGCCTGCTCGACGGCAGTGCCGACGTACTCGTCCCGCACCCACCAGTCGATCTCAGCATCCATGTCCGGTGAGGATGGCGGATCGATGTATACGCAGCCGATGAGCTCAGTTTCGGCACGGTCGAAGAGCGCGTAGTTGAACGATTCGTGCGCCTCCATCTCATCGGCGTGGCGCTGGAGATCTTCCTGATCTTGTTCGCGGGTCAACGTGGCGGGTGGCCAGCCCCAGGCCGTGCCGTAGATCGACCACAGCCGCTCCCGCGATCCCATCACCGCAAGCATGTCCAGGTCCACGTCAGCCGCGCGGATGGGACGCAGGTGGTGACCCGTGGACAGCTCGACCTCGGTTGGATGCATCCAGCCGTCGGGAAGCCAGTTCACGTTCCGATCTTGCCAGAGAAGTGGGAGTGAGGTTGTAAACGAACCTATGTTCGTATATCGTCGAACCATGATTCTCGGGGGAGATCACGCGACGGCTACCGCTGAGCCGACCCCTGTTGATCATGCATTGGACCAGCTGTTGACCAGCCTGGATCATCTCGTGAAACTGACCAGGCTGGAGAAGGTCGCCGTGCTCCCCGGCCTTACGGGGTATCCGTGACGGCTAGTCGAGCTGCGCGAGACTCGTTCCCAGCAGGGCCCGTCTAACTGTCCGGGCTCAGTCCAGTCGGGTGTGGGCGGCAGCAGCTAAGGATCTTGACAGCCGTCGCAGTAGTCAGAAGGATGACAGGCAGATCGAGCCCTTCGGTGGTTCGACGGTTTGCTTGGGGGTTCCAATGCGTACGCTGCTTCTGCTCGCCCGCCGAGCCTCCCTGTTTGTAGTGCTCAGTGTGCTGATCGCCCTGACGGGCGCTCAATCCGCTCAAGCCCTAACCGTTGAGCACGTCGAGGGCACCTTTCCGGTTGAGGAGACGATCGAGGACGCATGCGCCTTCCCTGTAGCGGTGAGCGGAACGACGTCCTTTCGAGTCAATGCCTTTCGTGATGAGGGAAACTTGGTCAAAGTGATCCTGCACTTCTCCAGCACTCTGACGTTTAGTGCTAATGGCAGGACGATCTCAGCCAAGGAACGGATAAATGAGTTCGATCTCGACTTCGATCCAAGTGGCGGCGCACCATCCACCATTGTGAGGACAGGCGTCTTTCCTATCTCTCACTTGCCAGGCGGAGGGACATTAGTGCAGGCGGGCCGCATCGTAGAAGACCTGACAACAGGCAGCATCGTCTTCGAGAAGGGCAACCTGCAGACCGAGGGGGACGTTTCCGCCTTCTGCGAAGCTCTGAGTTGACCCACGTGCAGCGCTGAGGATCGCCGTAAGTCACGTGACATCCGGCAAGCTTCAAGTTCGGCTCTGATTGCCCGCCGGCGCCCTGCACCTGTCGCGTCGAAAAGTGGTTCCCTAGCTGCTGGGAATCCTCGCGTCCTACCGCCGCGGCACATAGTCGAAGACGTCAGGGTTGGATCCCGTGCGACCCTCCTCGCCTTTGTCCAGAGCACTGATCGCGGCGATGTCATCCTCGGTGAGCTCAAAGTCGAAGATTTCGAAGTTCTCCCTGATCCGCGCCGGCGTTGTC